>NZ_JAUEUE010000022.1:0-116853 GCF_032485055.1 Bradyrhizobium sp. SZCCHNRI20481 | reverse complement strand
ATCCTCCGAGGGCCGGATGGTTCGGAAATCCAATCCTAACCCTTCTTGACCACCCGCCGCCCCATAGGATCTGTGGTGACTGCCGCCTGCATTTTTTCCGCAGGCGGGCCACGGGCCTCAGTCGAGGTCCGGCCTTCCCTGCGCCCTCCCGTTTCCGGCGAGGGTCTCGAGCATCGCTTCGGGCGCGTGTTGCGCTGCGAGAGCGACGGCGCGTGCGCGCATGGTGGCGCTGGCATACTGGATATGCTTATCAGTTGAGCGGGCGCCGATGCTGGTGCGCCACCACCAACAAATCAGCCGGCCGCAACGGCTGATCCCAGGAGGAAACCCATGGCAGACACCTCACGCCGCGATCTTCTCGTCGCCGGCAGCGCCGCCGCAGCGGCTGCGATCATGACGGACACTTACCCTGCCGCGGCCCAGGCCGGGCCGAAGCCGATCTTCGCCGTGCCGGCGACCACGATTCCGATCGCCGGCGAGCAGGGTGTGTTCCCCGTCCGCCGCATCTACTGCATCGGCCGCAACTACGCGGCGCATGCCATCGAGCGCGGCTCCGATCCGAACCGCGAGCCGCCGTTCTTCTTCCAGAAGCCGACCGACGCGATCCAGAATGTCGCGATCGGCGAGGTCGCCGATCATCCCTATCCGTCCCTGACCAAGAACTATCATCACGAGGTCGAACTGGTCGCGGCGCTGAAATCCGGCGGCACCAACATTCCCGCCGAGTCCGCGCTCGATCATGTCTATGGCTACGCGCTCGGCCTCGACATGACCCGCCGTGACCTGCAGAACGGCATGGCCGCCGAGAAGAAGCCATGGGAGATCGGCAAGAGTTTTGATCATGCCGCTGTGCTCGGCCCGATCCATCCGGTGGCGAAGGTCGGCCACTTCACCAAGGGCGCGATCTCGCTCGCGGTCAACGGCACGGTCCGGCAGAACTCCGACCTGACCAAGATGATCTGGAACGTCGCCGAGCAGATCGCGAAACTGTCCGAGGCGTTCGAGCTGAAGGCCGGCGACATCATCTATTCCGGCACGCCGGAGAATGTCGGCCCGGTCGTCAAGGGCGACGTGCTCTTGTGCAAGCTCGAGGGCCTGCCGGACATGTCGATCAAGATCGTCTGAGTGGAGGGCTGGATCACACGTCGTGCGCAGCATGTTAACGCTGCCGATCGGAACGGAAGTCGCCGCCGCAATGCCGGTACGCTCCTTCTCCCCGCACGCGGGGAGAGGCGAGCAGCGAGCGTCGCTACGCGCGCTATCCAACAAGCGCGGCAGCCGCAGCCATCCCTCCGGATGCTGCGACTGCCGCCGTGGCGCTCGCGGCGCCGCGCCTCTCATCGCCTGTCGGACGGGAACTATCGTTGTTCCCGCGCAAACAGGCGCTGCCAGCCGTTCGCAAGTTTGTGGCCCGACAAAGAGCCACCGGGCACCGTCGCCTATCGTTGCCCTGCATCAGCCGAGCGAACGAGGGCAGCCGTGGCCATCACCATCGAGATCGATCACGCCAAGACGCGGCGCATGGCGCAGGGCCAAGGCCAAAGCGAGGGCCAGGGTCAGGCCCGCGGCCCGACCCGGTCGTTGCGCAGCGCTGGCGGCCCGGTGGTTCCGCAGGGCGTCAAGGGGCCAATCCGGCGGCTGAAATGGCTGATTCTCGTTCTGACGCTCGCCGTCTACTACATCACGCCGTTCGTGCGCTGGAACCGCGGGCCGAATGCGCCGAGCCAAGCCGTGCTGCTCGATTTCGCCCACGGAAAGCTCTACCTTGGCCCCGCCGAGATCTGGCCGCAGGATCTCTATCTCATCACCGCGGCGATGCTGCTGGCGACGTTCATCCTCGTCCTGGTCAACGCGCTGGCCGGCCGCCTGTGGTGCGGCTTCGCCTGTCCGCAGACGGTGTGGACCGACCTGTTCCTCCTCGTCGAGCGCCTCGTCGAGGGCGACCGCCGGCAGCGGCTGAAGAACATCGGCGCGCCGCTGACGGCGCGGCGCATCGCACAGATCGCCACCAAGCACGCGCTGTGGATGGCGATCGCGCTCGGCACCGGCGGCACCCTGATCTTCTACTTCACCGACGCGCCGGAGTTGCTGCGCGATCTCATCCATGGCGAGATGTCGGCGACCGCGCTGACCTGGACCTTGGTGTTCGCCGGCACGACCTATGGCCTCGCCGGTTTCGCGCGCGAGCAGGTCTGCACCTTCATGTGCCCGTGGCCGCGTCTGCAGGGCGCGATCTGGGATCCGGAAGCCTTCACGGTGAACTATCGCGATTATCGCGGCGAGACCCGGATGTCGGCGAAAAAGGCCGCCGAGGCGCGATCGCAGGGGTTGCCGGCCGGCGATTGCGTCGATTGTGGCGCCTGCGTCGCGGTCTGCCCGATCGGCATCGACATCCGCCAGGGGCCGAGCTTCGCCTGCATCAATTGCGGCCTCTGCGTCGATGCCTGCGACGGCGTGATGGCCAAGCTCGACCGTCCGCGCGGCCTGATCGACTACGAGAGCTGGCGCAACATCGAGCGTGGCCGTGTCGGCGAGCCGCGTGTCTCACGGCTGGCGCGGCCGAAGACGATCGGGCTCGCGCTCGCCTGCGTCGCTGTGGCCGGCGTGATCGCTGTTTCGTTCGTCACGAAGACCACCGCCGTGCTGTCGGTGCAGCACGATCGCGATCCGATGTCGGTGCGGCTGTCGGATGGCTCGGTGCGCAACGGCTACACGGTGAAGCTGCTCAACAAGTCGTCCGCCGTGCAGAGCTTCAAGCTCGGCATCAGCGGCATCGATGCGGCGCTCGCCATCGTCGGTCATGCGGCGGCGGATGCGATCGAGGTCGAGCCGGACGGCTCGGAGGCGCTGCGGGTGACGCTGACCATGCCCGAGTCTGTGGATGCCGATGTGACCTTCCAGGCGGTCGATGCGAGCGGCCAGGTCGTGCTGACCGCGCACGACCGCTTCGTCAACCGGTAGAGGAGGGCTCAGAGATACGCCTTCGGCAGCAGCATGTGGATGCCCTTGTTGCCGTCGACCAGCTGGGTGACGCGCAGATTGCCGGCCAGCGAGCACAGCATGTAGGCCTGGTTGCGCGACAGGTTGGTGCGGGCGCAGACGTGCTTGACCATCTCGCGCACCGCCTGCTTGGCGGCGTCATCGAGATCCTCGTCGAGGCCGATCGACATCAGGTGGGTGGCGTTCTCGGCGAACGGCCAGGTGATGTCCATGTCCTTGCGCACGGTGAGGCGGAAGGTGCCGGTGACGCCGGTCTCCAGCGCGGTGATGCAGACCTCGCCGTCCGCCGTCATCGGCCGCTATGCCTCGGTGCGCTACGGGCGCTGACTGATCCTGCTTCTTCCGCCGGGATCATCGGCCGGATCGCTCCGGCCGATGATCTGCTGATTGCTGCAAGCTCAGGTCGCGAGCTGATTGCCGATCGGCAGCGCCCGCAGGCGCTTGCCGGTGGCGGCAAAGATCGCGTTGGCGAGCGCCGGCGCGAATGGCGGCACGCCCGGCTCGCCGACGCCGCTCGGCGGCGTGTCGGCATCAACGGGCACGATGTGCACGTTGGTGACCAGCGGTGCCTCGTCGATTCGGACCACCGGATGGTCGTCGAAGTTGCGCTGCTGCACCCGGCCGTTCTTGAAGCTGATCTCGCCATATTTGGCGAGGCTCAGCCCCATGATCGCGGCGCCTTCGAGCTGCGAGGCGATGCGCTCGGGGTTGACGAAGGTGCCGCAGTCGATCGCGGTGTCGACCTGATGCACCACGAGCTTGCCCTTGTCGTCGACCGACACCTCCACGATGGTGGCGATGTAGCTGACGAAGCTGCGATGCGCGGCGATGCCGAGGCCGTGGCCCTTGGGCACCGAGCGGCCCCAATTGCCCTTCTCGGCCACGAACTCGACGACGCGGCGCAACCGGCCGGTGTCGATCGGGTAGCTCTCGTAGGGCTCGCCGTAGTTCCAGAGATCCTTCACCGAGGCGAGCTTCAGGACGCGCGGAGTGCCGATCAGATCGAGCAGCATGTCCTTCTGGTCGCGTCCGGTCGCGTGCGCGATCTCGCCGACCATCGATTGCACGGCGAAGGCGCGTGGGATGTTCGAGACCGAGCGGAACCAGCCGATGCGGGTCATCGCCTTGGCGGCGGGATTCTCACATTGGATGTTGGCGATCTCGAACGGCATGTCGACGAGGCCCATGCCGAGCTCGAACGGCGCGGCATGATCGGCGCCCGCCGCGAAGGTCGACAGGATGGTCGGCGCGACGCTGCGGTGGCGCCAGGCCACCACCTTGCCGCTCTCGTCGAGCCCGGCTTCGATGCGCTCCACCGACACAGTGTGCAGGAAATCGTGATGGAGGTCGTCATCACGCGTCCACTGCACCTTGACCGGCGCGCCCAGCGTCTTCGACAGCAGGGCAGCCTCGAGCGCGAAGTCGCATTTGGACTTCCGCCCGAACCCGCCGCCGAGCAGGGTGACGTTGACGGTCACGTTCTCCGGCGGGATCTGCAGCGTCTTGGCGACATCCTCGTGCGTGCCGCCGGGGCTCTGCACAGGCGCCCAGATTTCGGCCTTGTCGCCCTTGACGTCGGCGACCGCGACCGGCGGCTCCATGCTGGCATGGGCGAAATGCGGCAGGTAGTACTCGCCGGTGATCACCTTGTCGGCCGACTTCAGCGCGGCCTCGACGTCGCCCTCCTGGCGCACGACGAGACCCGGCTGGCGTGCGGCGGCTTCGAGCTCGGCGCGATAGGCGACGGAGTCGTAAGCAGCATTGGCGCCGTCGTCCCACTCGACCTTGAGCACGTCGCGACCCTTGATCGCAGCGCCGGTGTTGCGCGCGATCACGGCGACGCCGCCAAGCGGCTGGAACTTCGACGGCCAGGGCCAGCCCTTGACCTCGATCACCTGCTCGACGCCGGGCACCTTCAGCGCCTCGGCCGGATCGAACGACTTGACCTTGCCGCCGGTCACCGGCGGCCGGGCGATGACCGCGTATTTCATGCCGGGCAGGCGGACGTCGGCGCCATAGCGCGCCTTGCCGACGGTGATGTCGTGCAGATCGACGATACTGACCTGGCCCTTGCCGAGATAACGGAAGTCCTTCGGCGACTTCAGCTGCACGGTGTCGACCGCAGGGACCGGCAGATTGGCTGCATCGGCCGCGAGCTCGCCGAAGCCGAGGCGACGGCCGCTGGCGCTGTGCACGACCTCATGATTGACGGCTTTCACTTCGCTCGGCGGCACGCCGAGGCGCTTGGCCGCCGCGGCTTCGAGCATCGCCCGCGCCATGGCGCCGATCTGTCGCATCGGCAGCAGATAGTGCCGCGTGCTGCGCGAACCGTCGGTATCCTGGTTGCCGAACTTCACCTCGTCGCCGGGGGCCTGCACGACGCGCACGCGCGACCAGTCGGCTTCCATTTCCTCCGCCACGATCAGTGGCAGGCTGGTACGCACGCCCGTGCCCATCTCGGAGCGGTGGGCGAGGATCGACACGATGCCGTCGGGGGCGATCGAAACGAAAACCTTGGGATCGACCACGGTGCCGTGCGGCATCTTGCCGGCGCCGGTTTCATAGGCGGCAAACGCCGGGCGCGACAGCAAGGGAGCCGCGAGCACGAACCCGCCGGCGAGGCCCAGCGTCTGCAGGATGGTACGGCGCGAGACGTTCTCGACCTTGAGATGCCGCTCGAAGCCGCGGCGAGACGCGGACTTTGCGATGTCGGGATTTGCGATGATGTTCATGATCACACCCCGTCGAGGCCAGATGGACCGCATTCTCGATGCGCTGATAGCAGCCGCAGCGGCAGATGTTGCCGGCCATCGCATCCCTGATCTGGTCATGCGACGGCTTGGGATTCTCGTTCAAGAGTGCGGCCGCCTGCATGATCTGCCCGGCCTGGCAGAAGCCGCATTGCGGCACGTTGACCTGCCGCCACGCCTTCTGCACCGGATGATCTCCGGTCGGATGCAGACCTTCGATGGTAGTGACCTCCCGTCCCGCGACATCCGACACGGCGGTGATGCAGGCGCGCGCCGCTTCCTTGTCGACTATCACGGTGCAGGCGCCGCACAGCGCCGCGCCGCACCCATATTTCGTTCCGGTCAAACCCAGCTCGTCGCGCAGATACCACAGCAGCGGCAGGCTCGGATCGCCATCCCAGCTCTGCTCCTGTCCGTTGATTTTCACCTTGATCATGTTCGCCCTCGCTCTGTCGGACCAATGGTCGCTGTTCTGATCGTTGGTGGACGCGCGCGGGACCACATGTCCTTACGTGCACGCGCCGGATCAATCGAGAGTTGTCGGAAAACGACTGATGATAGCAGACCGGGACAGGCATCGGTCTACACAGGCGCGTGTGTTGTCAGAGCAGACGAGCGCTGCGCGTGCAGCCCGCTGCAATGCAAATGCGGAACAATGGGCGATGCGCCGACAACAATGGCGACCGCCAGACCAAAACGACGACAAAAAAAGAATGCCTCGCCAGCGTGGGGCAGGCGAGGCACCAAGTCTTCAGGAAGGAACGCTTCAGTTGGTACGCTTGGTACGTGGCGGCCGTCAGGCCGCCTTTGCTTTCGCCACGTGGGTGGCAATCGCATCCATCAGGGCCGGCGACAGGCAGTCATAGGGCTCGAGCCCCAGCTCCTTCAATCGCGCCCGAATCTCGCTCATCTGTTCCGGCTTCACGCCCGACTCGATCACCGACGAGACGAAGGCCGCAAAGCCCGGCGCGGCCGAACCCTGCTCCTGGAACAGCTCGGGGTGAATGAAGTCGAGGCCGTAGAACGGGTGGCCCGTGTTCTCGATGCGGCCATACATATGCGTGCCGCAGCCGGTGCAGGCGTAACGCTGGATGACGGCGGAGGGATCGACGATCTTGAGCTTGTCGCCGTTCTCCAGCACCGTGACGTTCTGCCGCGGCACCACTGCAACGACCGAGAAGGTCGCGCCGGAGGGCTTCCAGCATTTGGTGCAGCCGCACGCGTGGTTATGCGCGACATCGCCCTTGATGCCGACCTTGACCGGCCGGTCGTGGCATTTGCAGACCAGCGTGCCGCCGGCGAAATGGCCGCTTCCTTGTTTGACGCCGTTATCGACGGACGGATGGATGTGGACAGTCATGGCGCAATCCTCCTCAGTTTTGCGTGCTTGGGGTCAGAACACGACGACGGAACGGATCGATTTGCCCTCATGCATCAGGTCGAAGCCCTTGTTGATGTCTTCGAGCTTGAGCGTGTGGGTGATCATCGGGTCGATTTCGATCTTCCCGTTCATGTACCAGTCGACGATCTTGGGAACGTCGGTGCGCCCGCGCGCGCCGCCGAACGCCGTGCCCTTCCAGACGCGTCCGGTGACGAGCTGGAACGGGCGGGTCGCGATCTCCTTGCCGGCCTCGGCGACACCGATGATGATCGATTCGCCCCAGCCGCGATGGCAGGCTTCCAGCGCCTGGCGCATCACCGTGGTATTGCCGGTGCAGTCGAAGGTGTAGTCGGCACCGCCATCCGTCAGCGCAACCAGATGCTGGACGATGTCGCCGGTCACCTTCTTCGGGTTGACGAAGTGGGTCATGCCGAAGCGGCGCCCCCATTCCTCCTTGCTGTCATTGACGTCGACGCCGACGATCTTGTCGGCGCCCGCCATCCGCGCGCCCTGGAGCACGTTGAGGCCGATGCCGCCGAGGCCGAAGACGATGACGTTCGAGCCGGGCGTGACCTTGGCCGTATTGACGACTGCGCCGACGCCGGTGGTGACGCCGCAGCCGATATAGCAGCTCTTGTCGAAGGGCGCGTCCTCGCGAATTTTCGCGACCGCGATCTCCGGCAGCACGGTGAAGTTGGAGAAGGTCGAGCAGCCCATGTAGTGGTAGATGGCCTGGCCCTTGTAGCTGAAGCGCGACGTGCCGTCGGGCATCAGGCCCTTGCCCTGCGTGGCGCGGATCGCGGTGCAGAGATTGGTCTTGCGGCTGAGGCAGCTCTTGCACTGGCGGCATTCCGGTGTGTAGAGCGGAATGACGTGGTCGCCGGGCTTGACCGAGGTTACGCCAGGACCCACCTCGCACACGATGCCGGCGCCCTCATGGCCGAGGATCGAGGGGAAGATGCCCTCGCTGTCGAAACCGTCGAGCGTGTAGGCATCGGTGTGGCAGATGCCGGTGGCCTTGATCTCGACCAGTACCTCGCCGGCCTTCGGCCCTTCGAGGTCGACCTCGACGATCTCCAGCGGCTTCTTGGCTTCGAAAGCGACCGCGGCGCGCGTCTTCATGTCTCAAACTCCTCTTTCATTCTCTTGAGCCCGCGACGCTGCCCAGGGAAACTGTTCAGGCGCGGTCCCCGTCGTCAGTCATTTCTTGCCCATGCAGGAGTTCTCCGCTTCCGTATAGGCTGGCGGTTTGTCCTCGTGCTTGGCCGGGCGAACGCGTCCCACCGCGTCATTGCCGCGGGCGCGCAGGTAGATGTAGAGGTCGTCCATGTAGCAGGCCACGTTCGGATTGTCGCCGAAGGCCGGCATGACGTTCTCCTGGGACGTGCTGACATTCTTGCGGCCGCTGGCGATGACACCGATGAAATCGCCGTAGCTCATGGTCTTGACCGAGTCCTTCAGCGCAGGCGCATAAGTCGACCCCATGCCGTCGGGCCCGTGGCAGACGTGGCATTCGGAATGATAGCGGCGGTATCCGGAGTAGGTGTACCAGTCGACCGATCCGTCGGCGCCCACCTTGTAGGTCGGATTGCCATCCTTATCGAAGTACTTGCCGTCTTCGGACTTGACGGCCGCAGGATCTCCCGGACTTTCCGCCCAGGCATCTTCGGCGACAGTCATCCCGCCGGTTGCCAGGATCAGAGCCGTGGCGACCGCAAAACAGATTCTACGCAAGGGCGTCTTCCCTTAATTTTCTGGGGCAGGCGAACCGGCGCATGGACGAGATCCATGCGCCGGAAGCAGGTGCCTAGCTCACTGCTGCGGGAGCGAGAACACGGTGAGCGCGCCGCCCAGGGCGGTGTAGTTGCTCAGCGCTGCGTAGCCGCCGACCGCACCGAGACCGGCGGTCGGATCCGTCAGGCCCGCCGCGAGACCGATGCCGGCCCAGCCACCGACACCCGAGAGCACGGCGACATACTGCTTGCCGCCTGCCTCGTAGGTCGTGACGTTGCCGATGATGCCGGACGGAGTCTTGAACTTGTAGAGCTCCTTGCCCGTCTTGGCATCGACCGCCTTGAGGTAGCCTTCGAGCGTTCCGTAGAACACCACGCCGCCGGCCGTTGCGAGCGCTCCCGACCACACCGAGAACGGCTCCTTGTTCGACCAGGCGATCTTGCCGGTCTTGCCGTCCCAGGCGATGAAGTTGCCCATATGGGTCTCACCCGCCGGCGGATACATCGACAGCGTCGCGCCGACATAGGGCTGACCTGCGGTGTAGCTCACCTTGAAGGGCTCGTAGTCCATGCAGACATGGTTGGTCGGAACGTAGAACAGCTGCGTGTCCGGCGAATATGCGGCCGGCTGTTCGTCCTTGGTGCCGAGCGCCGCCGGGCAGATGCCCTTGGTGTTGACGTCTTCACCCTGCTTGTCGGTCGAGTATTGATCGACAACCTTCGGACGGCCGTAGGTCGGCGAGTTCTTGTCCATGTCGACGCCGGTGGTCCAGTTCACCTTCGGGTCGAACTTTTCGGCGACGAGGAGCTCGCCGCTGGCACGGTCGAGCGTATAGCCGAGGCCGTTACGATCGAAGTGCGTGAGCAGCTTGCGCGGCTGACCGTTGATCGCCTGGTCCGACAGGATCATCTCGTTGACGCCGTCATAGTCCCACTCGTCGTGGGGCGTCATCTGATAGACCCATTTCGCGACGCCGGTGTCTGCGTGGCGGGCGAAGATCGTCATCGACCACTTGTTGTCGCCGGGACGCTGCTTCGGGTTCCAGGTCGAGGGATTGCCCGACCCGTAATAGACCATGTCGAGCTGCGGATCGTAGGAGATCCAGCCCCAGGTGCAGCCGCCACCGGTCTTCCACTGATCGCCTTGCCAGGTCTTCAGGCTCGAGTCCTTGCCGACCGGCTTGCCGAGCGCGGTGGTGTTGGCATCGAACAGGATCTGGTCATCCGGACCTTCGGAATAGGCCTTCCAGACCTGCTTGCCGCTCTTGATGTCGTAAGCGGTCATGCTGCACTGGACGCCGAACTCGCCGCCGGACGTGCCGACCAGGACCTTGTCCTTCACCACCAGCGGCGCCGAGGTGCCGGTCTGGCCCTTGGTCGGATCGCCGTTGACGGCGGTCCAGACATGCTGGCCGGTCTTGGCGTCGATCGCCACCAGCTTGTCGTCGGCCTGATGCAGGAAGATCTTGCCGTCACCATAGGCGACGCCGCGGTTGACCGTGTCGCAGCACATCACCGGAATGACGTTCGGGTCCTGCTTGGGCTCGTACTTCCAGACGATCTTGTTGTCCTGCGCGAGATCGAGCGCATACACCTTGTTCGGGAACGGCGTATGCACATACATCAGGTTGCCGATGATGAGCGGTCCGCCTTCATGGCCGCGCAGCACGCCGGTGGAGAAGGTCCACGCGACCTGCAGCTTGCCGACGTTCTGGGCGGTGATCTGGTTGAGCTTGGAGTAACGCGTATTGGCGTAGTCTCCCGCCGGCATCACCCAGTCCTTCGGGTTGGCCGACATCTTGACCAGCTCTTCACTGGCCCACGCGCCACCCGCGGCAAGCGCCGCGACTGACGTCAGACATGTTGCGAGTAGCACTCTTCGCATCGTCTTTCCTCCCGGGTTCAACTGAGGTTCCGCATCACGCGGCCCAGTATTCGTTTTCGGCATCATTGATTATCCACTTCCCAACCGGGAAACTTGCCCAAAAGAGAAAAGAGCTTGCTCAAGAGTGAAGCGAATAGAAGTTTTTGAAGGAGATTTTGCTTTGCTGGTCCGCAACATGAGGGCCACTCTTGCTGCGCAGCATCAATTTGCAGCATCGCGGTTCCACCGAGGGTTGACGTTTCCCTTGACCTTACAGAGATGAAGGCGGAGGATCACGCAGGGCGCGTTATGGAACGAGTGCGCCGCGAAAGAGCCGCAGCCTTAAAATGGGAGCAATCTTGCTGCAGTCTCGTTCGCCGTCCTGCGGCGGACCCGTTGCGTTTCGATCATGAATCGGTGGATGAAACATGTCCGATACGATCCGCTCGCTTAATACTTCGGGCTTCTCGCCGAAGAGCCAGATCCAGCGTTGGTCAGATGCACTGACCGACCTGTGCGGACGTTTCGATGTCGATCCGCTGGAGGGGGCCTCATTCGAGGGGCGCATCAATTTCACGACGGTGTCGCGCCTGAAGCTCTGCCAGATCGAGGCCAGCCAGCACCGCATTGCGCATTCCTATGCGCGTGCGCAAAAGGCGGCACATCCCTACATCAAGATCTTGTTCCAGACTTATGGAACGTCCTATTTCGAGCAGGATGGCCGCCAGATCGAGATCGGCCCCGGCGATTGCCTCGCCTACGATGTGTCGTCGCCGCACACGATCATCAGCCCCGCGTTGACGCGCCATGACGTTGTCATCGTGCCCAAGGAGCTGTTGCAGGAGCGGGGCTTCCGGTCGGAGAAGATGCCGGCATACAAGCTGTCGGCGCGGAGCGGGACCGGTCGGATTGCTCATGACGTCACCCATGCCGCGTTCGACGAGGCGACCCGGCTGTCGCCCAACTCGGCGGCCAGCGTCGCCGAGTCGCTGATCGATCTGCTGCTGCTGCCGCTGCGCGAAGCCGATCGAATGCTGGACCGTGCGGGACCCGAGGCGGTCTATATCCGCGCTCAAGCCTTCATCCGCGAGCATCTGCGCGATCCCGATCTGTGCATCGATCAGATTTCGGCGGCCCTGGGTTGCACCAAGCGCTACCTTCACATGGTCTTCAGCGATCGTGGGATGACGGTCAGCGACTACATCTGGCGGGCCCGGCTTCAGCATTGCCGGCAGGAGCTGGAGACGCAGAGCGGCAAGACCATCACCGATGTCGCGTTCTCATGGGGTTTTTCGAGCTCGTCGCACTTCAGTCGCGTCTTCCGCAAATATTTCGGCGTCGTTCCATCGTCGGTTCACAAGACTGCGGCGCGCTGAGCGGTCGTGGAGCGACCGCGCTAGCGTGCGTCGCTCCGGATGATCCTCTGGAATGCATCGCCGAGAATCACCGGCTCGCGCGGCGGAAGATAGGTCAGTCCGGCGGACCGACCGAGATTCGCCAGGGCCCCGGAGCCGTCGAGCTCCGTCAATGCCTTGTCGACCGATGTGATGAGCTCGGCCGAACTGGCCAGCCCGACATAACCTCGGTTCACGCCGATCGGATAGCTGTAGCCCGACCCGCCGAGCTTGGTGTCGGGATGAGCCGCCCGATACGCATCGAAACGTCTGCTATCGAGCAGGGTCGCGTCGAACTTACCCTGTTCGAGCGCGCCGAGCAGATCGTCCCGCGCCGGAATCAAATGAGTGATGTCGTCGATCAGCCGTCCCTTGTCGAACGTCATCAGGATGGCATCCGCCAACGTGCCGCTCTCGATTGCCAGCCGCAGCCCGGCCAGATCGCCGATGTCGGTGATCGGGCGCGGTTTCGCGGAAGGTCCGAGAACGACGGTCAGTGTTGAGAACATATACGGCTTGCTCGGCATCAGCGTGCCGAGCGGAACACGGCGACGGCGATCGTCGCGCGTGGCGCCATCGAAGTCCGGCAGCTTGGCCGTCTTGACGCCCGGCGCAACCAAACCGTCCTGCGTGAACGCATAGCTGCCGAGCAACGAACAGCGTCCGTCCGATAGCAGTGCATTCGCCTCCAGCGCTGGACTGGAATCTTCGTCCAATTTGCTCTCGTACCACTGGATCTCGAGCTTCCTGCCGAGGCGATCGGCGATCGCCTGACCGAGCAGGACATCGAAGCCGCCGCCGGGCTTGCCACGATGATGGACCGAGAGCGGCGGAAGATTTTCGTCGAGGCAGATGCGCAGCACGTCGTCAGCGGCTGAAGCCGCTGACGACACCGTCGAAATCATCAAGGCGGCCAACCAACAGCAGAGATGGCGTATCACTGCGCTCTCCGGCTCGAAACGTAGGCCCACAGCGCGGTGATCTCGTCATCGCTGAGAATGTCGCCCCAGGGCGGCATGCGGCCGTTCTTGCCCTGCTTCACCGTGGTGACGAAACGAGGCTGGTCATCGGGAAACCGGCGCAGGTCGGGCGTCACAGTGCCGGAGTTCACCATGTTGGGCCCGTGGCAGTGCGAGCACTTCTGAGCGAACGTCGTCTTGCCGAGGTCGACCTGGCTGTGTGCAGCGCTGCCATCTTGTTGTTGGGCGAGGGCGGTCGTCGATGGCACGGCCAAAGTCGCCATGACGGCGGCGAAGGCCGCCGCCGTTCTCATGAACATGGTCTGTCTCACGGGCGATCCGCACTCAATTCTTGACCGCGAAGACCCACAACGAGCCGCCTGCCGGAACGTTGGCGAGGCGCTCGTCACCGGAGAACAGCGAGTAGACGCCGCCGTAGCCGGAGGTGACAGCGACATACTGCACGCCGTCCTGCTGCCAGGTGACGGGCTGGCCCTCGATGCCGGAGCCGGTCTGGAACTGCCACAGCTTCTTGCCGCTGTCGGCGTCGAAAGCTTCGAACTCGCCGGTCAGCTTGCCCGAGAACACCACGCCGCCTGCCGTGGACAGCACGCCGGAGAAGCGCGGGATGTCGCTCGGCTGCTCCCACTTGGTCTTGCCGGTCATCGGATCGATGGCCTTGAGCTGACCGCGCGGCCCTTCCGGCCAATCCCACAGATCCGTCAGGTCCATGCCGAGGTACCACTCGCCGGCCTTGTAGGTCGCAGGCTCGGTCTTGTAGTGACCGCCGAACACGAGCGTATTGGCATAGGCCAATCCCGTTTGCGGATTGAACGACATCGGCTCCCAGTTCTTGCCGCCGAGAATCGACGGATAGACCGTGACCTTCTTGCCCTCGCGCGCATCACGCGTCACGTCGGTCTCGACCGGCTTCCCGGTCTTCAGGTCGATGCTGGAGGCCCAGTTCACCTTCACATAGGGGTTGGCCGCGAGCAGCTTCCCATTGGTGCGATCGAGCACGTAGAAGAAGCCATTGCGGTTGGCGTTCATCAGCACCTTGGTCGGCTTGCCCTCGACGTTCATGTCGGCGAGCACCATCTCCGCGACCGCGTCGTAGTCGAACGGATTGTTCGGCGAGAACTGGAAGTGCCACTTCATCTTGCCGGTCTTCGGATCGAGCGCGAGCACCGAGCAGGTGTAGAGGTTGTCGCCCGGGCGCACCGCCGCGTTGAACGGTCCGGGATTACCGACGCCCCAGAACACGGTGTTCTGCTCGGGATCGTAGGAGCCGGTGATCCAGGTCGAGCCGCCGCCCAGCTTCCAGGTGTCGCCCTTCCAGGTGTCGCCGCCGGGTTCATCCGGGCTCGGGATCGTATGCGTGCGCCACAGGTGCTTGCCTGTCGCAGGATCCCAGCCATCGATGAAGCCGCGGGTGCCGAACTCCGCGCCCGAGATGCCGGTCAATACGACGCCGTCGGCCACCAGCGGCGCGACGGTCATCGAGTAGCCTTCCTTGATATCGGCGGCTTTCTGGCGCCACAGCTCCTTGCCGGTTTTGGCATCGAGCGCAATCACGTTGGCATCGAGCGTCGTCCGGAACACCTTGCCGTCGTACAGTGCGGCGCCGCGATTGATGATGCCGCAGCAGACCACGCGCGGCGTCTCGGCGGGATAGTCGATCTTGCTCTTCCAGATCTGCTTGCCGGTCTTGGCGTCGACGGCCATCGTCGCATTGTGGGTCGTGACGTAGAGCACGCCCTGATAGACCAGCGGCTGCGATTCTTCACTGCGATCATCGGCGAAACTGTAGTTCCAGACCGGGACCAGGTTCTTGGCGTTGTCCTTGTTGATCTGGGTGAGCGGGCTGAACCGCTGCAGATTGTAGCCCATGCCGTAGTTGAGGACGTTTGCCGTATCAGTTGCACCCTTGACCAACTGATCGGCGCTCTGCGCGCTTGCACCATGTGATGCAAAAATGGCGAGGCCTGCGGCCAGCGCGATCCGCTTCATTCATTTCCTCCGAGATTTTTATGCGCGCCTATCCTGACGCTGCGGGAACAACACTCCCCTCGAAATCAGGAACCGTCAATACGAAAAGGTGGCAACGATCCTCGTCTCATCGGGAAGCCTTCCTCGTCCGATTCGGACGGGACAGCCAAGCCGTTGTCGCTGCTCGCTGATCGAGTTCGGCATGATGGCACCGCTCCTATGCTGCGTTGCGGCATGAAGATTGCTTCACTGCATCATGCCGGGACAACAGAGGAGTAGGCGGATGAGACGAACCATCCTTTGGCTCGGCATGCTTTGTTGCCTTTGGGTGAGTGCGAGTGCGCGTGATCTCGGTCAGTGGGGAGCGGTCGATCCTGCATTGCGTCAATGGTACGAGGCGTTGATGCAGCCCGATGTCCCGACGGCATCATGCTGCGGTGAGGCTGACGCCTACTTTGCCGATGAGATCCATGTCCGCAACGGCAAGACCTATGTCATCATCACCGATGACCGTCCCGATGAGCCGCGTGGCCGTCCGCACATCGATGTCGGTACCGAAATCGAGGTCCCCGATCACAAGCTGAAGTGGGACAAGGGAAATCCGACGGGGCACGGCATCATCTTCCTGAGCCGCAATCGATATGTGTTCTGCTATGTGCAGCCGGGCGGTGCGTGAGCGAAGCTGCCGTCCCGCTCAGGGGGCACGTCCTACGAGGATTGAGGCGGAACGGCGTCCAGCCAGGCGGCTGGATTTTTGTTTCGTTCAATCGATCGCCAACCGCTGGGAAATGCTCCACGGTTGCGGAGCCTTGCGTTCCACCTGATGCGGTCCTAGCTTCGACGTCGGCGCGAGCAATGCGTCAGTCAATGATAGTCGAACTTGGGAGCTTGAAATGGCCTGGAAGACACCGAAGATCGTCGAAGTGCCGGTTGGCATGGAAATCAACATGTACGCCTGTGCGGCGCGCAAGTAGCGCGTAGCGGTCTGCCAAGCCACGAAGAGCAAAATTTGCTTCGGACTGGCTTGGCGGATCCATTCTGCAGACGACCCGCGAGATCGTCCCGGCGACCGGCCTCTCGGCCGATCGGGTATGACGGGCACACCGCCGAACGTTGGTGACGGCCTGAGGACCGTCCAAGGATCAAACGTCCTGCGTGTCGAAGATATACAGATCGACGCCGCCATCGGCGAAGTTGGGCAGATCGCCCGCCGCCGCCTTGCCTTCGGCAGAGCCCATTCCCGCCTGCAGCGCCTGCATCGAATCGAATACCAGGGTGGCAACGAGGTGGATGTTGGTGGCGCCCGCCGGCCCATTCACCGGGCCGCGGCTGATATCGTAGCTCTTCAGGCCGGGAATCTTCTTCGCCAGCGGCACGTGGACGTTCATGTAGTGTTTGTCGAACGCCTCGGCGCTCTTGGGGGTCTTGTAGAGTACGAGAACCTTGGGCATCTGCTTCCTCCGCATTCGCTCTTTTTGAGGTCGATCGACCGAGTCCATTGCAGCCGATCTGCCGGTTCGGATCAAGCGTCAGGGCCGGCTTGGCCCGGGGATGGTCGTTCCAGCCTTGGTTCCGCTGGATAATTTGTTGTGCAAAGAGAAACTGATGCAGCCGGATGTCGTAGTTTCAGGTACGTTGCTTCAGGCTTATTGAAGGACAACGAGCCATGAGCCCCATCGATCTCGTCATCACCGTCTGCGCAGTCCTGTCTCCGGCCACCTGCGAGGAGCAGCATCTCGTTTTCGCAGATGGCGGCGCCTCCCTGCAGCAATGCGCGATGAAGGCGCCGCCCTACATCGCCCAGTGGATCGGCGAGCACCCGAAATGGACGGCAGTGCGGTGGCGCTGCGAATATCCGCACACTAACGACAAGGCCTGAGGCCGGTTTGGCCGTCGGCGCGCTGGCTGCCTACTTCGTGCACTCCTTGAGGTCCTTGTCCGCGACCGAGATCACGGCGTCGGCCTTGATGTCGAGGCCGCGTACGACGCACTGCCGCTCGCCGGCATAGCTCACCTTGGCGTCGTAGCGCCCAGGCTCGATGCCGGTGAGCTTCAGCCGTTCGTCGTGATCGAGCTCTTTGTCCTTGTCGCTCAGCGTCTGGTTCGGACCCCAGTTGTTCTGGCCGGCCGGAGAGAGCTGAAAACCGGTCATCGTTGCGGTGGTCAGATTCCAGAGCCGGATGCCCTTGCTTTGTGCGACGGCTGCGAGCGGCATGGCGAACAGAATGGTTGCCGTCACGGCGAGTTCGCGTTTCATGGCATTTCCCTGGGTTTCCGACGTCCTTTGATTGCCATGACTATGACACGGAAAAATCCAGTCGCGCCAGATCGGCCTTGGTCGCCGCAACGGTGTCGTTGTTGCGCTGCGCGCGCGGCAGGTCGATCGGGACTGAATGAAGCAGACGGGCGGGGCGCGAGGATAGCAGGAAGATCCGGTCGCCGAGCCGCGCCGCGTCGTCCATGCTGTGCGTGACCAGGAGCGTGATCATCGGCCTGTTGGCCACCAGCGTCGCAATCTCCTCGCGCAGCCGCGCGGCGAGCGCGTCGTCGAGCGAAGCCAGCGGCTCATCCAGGATGAGGAAATCCGGCTCGACCGCAAAGGCGCGCGCCAGCGCGACGCGGCGGGCGAGGCCGAGCGACAACTCGCCTGGAAAATGGCTGCGATGTCCCTCGAGCTCGAGCACGCCGAAGATCGCGGCCAGCCTGTCCTCGGCGACACCGGGCGCTGCCAGCCGGACGTTGTCCTCCACCGATCGCCACGGCAGCAGCCGCGGCTCCTGGAACACCATCGCCAGCCGGGCTCCCTCAGGCCGCGATACCTGGCCCTGATAGTCGTTGTCCAGACCGGCGAGAATCCGCAGCATCGTGCTCTTGCCGCACCCGGAGGGGCCGACGACGACGCCGACCTCGCCCCGCTGCAGCGCAAAAGCAATGCCCGCAATCACCTCCTGGCGCTTGCCATTGGCGCTGGTGTAGCTCTTGGACCTGATATCGACCTCAAGCCGCACGGAGCCGCCACCTCGATGCGCGCTGCTCGAACGGCTGGACGATGACGGCCTCGATCACCAGCACCACGGCAGCAAAGCTGAGCGAGTAGGCGAGCAGCAGCGGAATGTCGAACAGCTGGAAGGCGACGCCGATCTCGAAGCCGATGCCGTTGGGCCGTCCGAGCAGTTCGGCCACCAGCACGATCTTCCAGACCAATGAAAGGCCGGAGCGCGCGGCAGCCGCAATATAAGGTGCGAGCTGCGGCAGCAGGACGTGGCGGAGGATGCGTCCGCGCGAAAAGGCAAACACCTTGGCCATCTCGTCGAGCGATGGATCGAGCGCGCGGGCGCCTTCGCGCAAGGTGACGACGGCGGTCGGCAGCTTGTTGATCGCGATCGCCGCGATCGCAGCGACCTCGGTGAGACCGGCCCAGATATAGGCGAGCACGATCACCACCAGCGCCGGCAGATTGAGCAGCAGGATCAGCCAGGGATCGCCGAGGCGGTTGGCGAGCTGGCTGCGCCCCATCAAAAAGCCGATTGCCGAGCCGAGTGCCATCGACAGAGTGAAGGCGAGGGCGACGCGGGCGAGCGTTGCGCCGAGATGCAGAAACAGCGCGCCGGACCGCGCCTCCGCCACCGCAACCGCAAGCACGGCCGATGGCAATGGCAGCTTGGCGCTGCCGGCGACAGCCGCGGCAATCCACCAAGTGGCGAGCAGAAGCGCAAAGGACAACAGCCGCAGCACTAATCCCTCGCATCCGCCCTGTAGTAGGTGCCGGGACTGAGCTCAGCCGCGGGGCCGACCAGATCGCGGCCGCCGATCGAGGCGAGCACGCCGTAGAGAACGCGGGCGTCGGCCTCTTCCTCGGCCACCGGCCGGCGCGGAATACCTTCGCGATAGCGGTCGCGATAGGCGCGCAAGGTGGCGTCGTCCTGTGCGCCGGTCAGCGGGGCGATCGTTTGCCAGTCGGCGTCGGAAGTCGCCAGGATCTCCTTGGCCTTGGCCGTGACGGTTAGGAAGCGTGCGACGAGATCGCGATGCTTGGCGGCCCAGTCCTCGTCGAAGACATAGCCGATCATCGCGGTGCGGCCCTTGGCGCCGAATGGCGGCAGCAGGTCCTCGACCCCGGCGAGCCGGCGGAAGCCCTTGGCTTCCAGCGCCGCGCAGAAATTCCAGTAGTTCAAGCCCGCATCCATCTCGCCGTCGGCCAGTTTGGCGGCCAGCAGCGGCGGTGCCCCATAGGTGATGGTTGCCTGCGATTTCAGATCGACGCCGTCGCGCTTGAGCGTGGCCTGCAGCAGCAGCCAGCTCTTGTCGAGCGGGCCGCCGGCCACCGCGAGCTTGCGTCCCTTCAGATCGGCAAGCGTCTTGATCGGTGAGGTCGCCGGCACCATCACGGCGCCGAGCGCGCTCGAATAGGGATAGAAGGTCAGCTTGGCGCCGAGCGCACGCTCGCGCGACACCCACAGCCAGTCCGATACCATGATATCGGCATTGCCGGCACGCAGCGCGATCTTGCCGGCCTCCGGGCTCGCAAGCTCGACCGCATCGATCGCGATATCCGCCTGCTTGTCCAGCTGGCGGGCGCGGATCACGGCCAGCTCCCAGGCGAAGGTGCCGGTCTTCTGCACTGCAACCTTGACGGTCTCGGCGGCGCAGCATGCCGTGACCGGCAGCAGGGCGCAGGCGACAATCGCCATCAACAAACGACCGATCTGCGTCATGAGCCCGTCTGCATTTCCTCGAGATGTGTTCTTTTCAGCCTCATTCTCTTAGCATAGCTTCGGCTGCGATGCCGCGGAGGACTGTGATGCGTAGTGCTGTTCCGGTAGGACCGATTGTCGCCACCCTCATTGCCATGATCGCGCTGCGCGGGTCGGCTCACGCCGAGGATCTCAACGACTATCCGACCTCTGCGCGGGCCGAATATGTGTTCGGCTGCATGAAGGCCAATGGCGAGACCCGGGAGGCGATCGCGCAGTGCTCCTGCTCGATCGACGTGATCGCCTCGATCCTTCCCTATGAGCGCTACGTCACGGCCGAGACCGTCCTCAGCATGTCCCAGGTGCACAGCACTCTCGGCACCCAGTTCCGCACGTCCGAGCAGGCCGCCAACGCGCTGAACGATCTCCGTCGGGCGCAGGCCGAAGCCGAAGTGAGATGCTTCTGAAGCGCTGCCGCTCTGCCGCATCAAGTCCCTGAGCCGTCGGCCGGCCAGTCGTGCTCGAACACGTGGCCCTGCGTATCCTTCGCTTCCGCACGGAATTGCTTGGCGCCGTTCGACACGTAGGTGAAGCGGATATTGGGATCCTCCGAGATCGAGATGCCGCCTTCGACCGCCAGCACCAGGCTGCCGTCCTGCGACAGCGTCAGCTGGTCGATGAAGAAGGCCGGAATGTAGAGCTGCGTCACCTGGTCCATCTGGAGCCCGGAATTGTTGGGATGCCCGACCATGACCTGCGCTTCGCGGATGCCGCTCGTGGCGCCGTCGCTGCTCTGCGTGAACTGCCGGTAGCGCATCTGGCCGATGCGCGCCTTGGCCTCGTCCGGATTCTTCGCCGCCGGGGCCGAGCAGCCTCCGGAAGCCTTGACGAAGGTCTTGACCACATAGAGCTGGCCGTCGGTGAGCTCGGCCACCGCATGCACATCCGTGTAGTTGTTGACGCGGACCCGCGTCGAGATCGCGGTCACGTTGGCGTCCGCGCCGA
Source organism: Bradyrhizobium sp. SZCCHNRI20481 (assembly GCF_032485055.1). Lineage (NCBI taxonomy): Bacteria > Pseudomonadati > Pseudomonadota > Alphaproteobacteria > Hyphomicrobiales > Nitrobacteraceae > Bradyrhizobium > Bradyrhizobium sp. SZCCHNRI20481. Next base: position 96,084 of record NZ_JAUEUE010000022.1, on the reverse strand, counting down.
GCGTGAACTTGGCCGCCATGGGCGCGGGATTCTGGTCGATCACCAGCGTGATGGTCTTGATGCGGCGCTCGTCGGCGGGCGACAGTTTGCTGCGCAGGGTGACCGGAACCACCGAGGCATCCTCGGCGCGCGTCGGCATCTCGATCGACAGCACATTGCTGCCGTCCTGCATCGCCTTGTTGTTGAAGATGTCCTGGACGAGTCCCGGCCAGGGATCGTAACCATCAGCGGCCTTCGCAGGTGCGAAGGCAAGCGCGAGGCATGCCCCGAGAAGCAGGGTGGACGGCAGGTGGAGCCGGATCATGGCGCAATCCTCCTCGGGCAGTCGGGTGAATTAACGATCATAGCGCGTTGCCGCCCTCATTCCCATTCCATTTCCGAGAATGCCGCCGTTGCGTTGCGGGCATTGTAGTCGTCGAACAGCTCCCATTTGCCGCGCTCCGATCCGGCGGCCCCAGCGGCGTCCGCGATCGGCTTGCCCGCCTTGATCAGCCCGCGAACGTCGTGGGCCAATATGTCGAGGTAGCGACGCTCGTCGCTGAGCGCCAGTGGCCACGGGCTGACAGGGCCATGGCCCGGGACGACGCGCTCGGCCGGGATGGTCGCGAGCGCGGCCATGTCGGAAATCCAGCCACGCAGGCTGCCATCCATCACCGGGATGTGACGCAGGAATACGAGATCGCCGGCGAACAAGATCCGGCTCCGGTCATCATAGACGGACAGGTCGCAGTCGCTATGCGCGGTGCTCCAGGCCTTGAGCGTGAGGGTACGGCCGCCGAGGTCGAGCATCATCTCGTCGTCCACGAGGATCGACGGGGCGACGAGACGGACCTCGTCGATCAGCTCGGCGCCCATCAGGCGCCGGAACGCCTCGATGTAGTGCGGTCCGCGCAATGCAAGCGCGCGCGGCAGGTTCTTGGCGCCGACGAAGCGCGTGCCGTCGCCCTCGAATGCCGCGTTGCCGAATGCGTGATCCGGATGGGCGTGAGTGTTGACGACGTAGCGCACCGGCTTGGCGGTACGGGCGCGGATCGCTGCCAGCAGCGCGCGGCCTTCGCGGACGCTGCCGCCGGTGTCGATCACGGCGACCGCGTCGTTGCCGATGACGAAGCCGACATTGGCGATGGCGCCTTCGTTCTCGGCATTCATCAGCGCCGTCTGGCCGACATGAACGAACACGCCGGGCGCGATCTCGCTGACCTCGAGTTCCGGCGGCATGGCAAGAGCGGCGCTGCCGAGCGCCAGCGCCCCCCAGGCGGTGATCGCGATGATCAATTGTCTCACCATCGGCTTGCCTTGCTCGCGTGAGAGGTGTGCGTCAGGCGATGGACGTTGCGGTGCAGCAATGGGTCAACTCTTCGCGATGACGGCGGCTGTTGCACCGGAGCGGCCGGCGGCCTAGCATTTTCAAAAATACCGCGATGCGTTCGATAGGGATGGAAATACGGATGACGAAGCGTCACAAACTTGCCTGCTCGCTGGCCGTTGCCGCGGGGCTCACTCTGCTCGGGCCGGCCGCCTCCTACGCCCAGAGCAATGACGGCCTGGACCTGTCGATCGAGCTGGTCGATCCCAAGGTGCTCAGGGTCTGCGCCGATCCGCGCAACCTGCCGTTCTCGAACGAGAAGGGCGACGGCTTCGAGAACAAGCTGGCCGAGTTCTTTGCCGCCAAGCTGCAGAAGAAGGTGGACTACACGTTCTTCCCGCAGGCCACCGGATTCGTGCGCATGACGCTCGGCTCGCACCGTTGCGACGTGATCATGGGCTTTCCCCAAGGGGACGACCTGGTGCAGAGCACCAGTCCCTATTACCGGACGGCCTACGCGATCGTGACCAAGCCGGGCTCCGATCTCGCCGATGTGACGACGCTGGAGGATGCCAAGCTCAAGGGCAAGCACATCGGCATCGTGGCGGGCACGCCGCCGGCGACCAACATGGCGCTGGCCGGGCTGATGCCGACCGCAAAGCCCTATCCGCTGATGATCGACACCCGCGTCGATTCCTCGGCAGAGGCGATGATCAACGATCTGAAGTCCGGCGATATCGATGCCGGCGTGCTGTGGGGCCCGATGGCCGGGTACTACGCCAAGCAGGCGAGCCCGCAGCTGCACGTGACGCCGCTGGTGAAAGAGACCAGCGGGCCGAAGCTGATCTATCGCATTGCCATGGGCGTCCGTGGCGCGGACCAGAACTGGCGCCGTCAGCTCAACAGGCTGATCCAGGAGAACCAGGGTGAGATCAACAAGATCCTGCTGGACTTCGGGGTGCCGCTGCTGGACGAGAGCAATCATCTGATCACCGCCGAGGCTGCGGCGAAGACATCGCCATGATCGTTCGGCTCGCCGCGGCGGCGTTGGCAGGCGTGCTGCTGATCGCCGCGGCGGTGCGAGCCGATGATCTCGTGCCGGAGCCGGACAGCTACCGGACCGAGAACTACCGCGCGCCGGTGCCGACGACCCTGGCCGGTGCGCGCGTGCTGTCGACGCGGGAGACCGAGGCGATCTGGCGCGCAAAATCGGCCGCCTTCGTCGACGTGCTGCCGCGCCCGCCCAAGCCGAAGAATCTGCCGGCAGGGACGGTGTGGCGCGAGCAGCCGCGCCTGGACATTCCCGGCAGCATGTGGCTGCCCGACACCGGTTATGGTGTGCTGGCGCCCCAGACTGAGGACTATCTTAAGCGCGGGCTGGCGCACGCGTCGGGCGGCGACCTCGGTCGTCTGCTCGTGTTCTACTGCCTCGAAGACTGCTGGATGTCGTGGAATGCCGCCAAGCGCGCGCTGACCTATGGCTATCGCAACGTCGCCTGGTATCCCGACGGGACCGACGGCTGGAGCCGCGCCGACCTGCCGCTGCAGCAGACGCAGCCTGAGCCGCGGCCTGAGGAGTGAGCGGGGAGGGCGGCGAGAGCGCATCAAAACAGCTACTCCATGTCCTGCTGGATCTCCCGGGCCAGCGCGAACAGGCGCTGGTCGATTGCGGTCGGCACCTCGCAGACGAACTTCATCACGCGACGCCGATCCTCGAAGATGCGCGTCTCCCAGTTCAACTGGTTGGTCATTTCCTCGACCTTGGCCTGATCCGGCGCGGCGCTGCTCTGCATCTCCTGCAGCTTGATCGTGTCGCCGCGCACTTTGTCGACGGCCTCGCGCTGCTTGCGCATGACGCGCTCGAGGCCGTTCATGACCGATGTCCGCTGCGCGTTCAGCGTGTCGAACAGCCCGACGAACAGCAGCTTGCCCTTGCGTGTCTTCTCCTCGGACGTTCCGGTCAGGAAATCGGCCACGTCCTTCTGCGCCTGCTCCAGCGGGATACGGCGCGCCGCAAGCTTGGCGACGAGCTCGGCCACCTTCGCATCGTCCTTCCAGCTCGCGCCGACATCGTCGATCGGCGGGCCGGACCACACCGCCGCGATGGAGATTTCCGGCACCTTGGCCTGCGGGCAGGGCCAATCCGGATAGCGCGGATCGGCGGCTTGCGCAGCACTGGCTGACGCAGCGATGGCGACGGCCGCCAGTGTCGTTCTGAACCTCATGCCTCGCCTCCGGGACCGCGCCTGACAAACCCCCGCGACGGATCGTAGGCCAGGATCGCGCCGATCATGAATACGGCGGTGCAGCCGCCGACCACCGCGAGCGAAACCCAGTTCAGCTTGCCGTACAGCGCAAAGCGGATGAGCTCGACCGCGTGGGTGAAGGGGTTGGCTTCGCAGAGATAAGCCAGCCAGGGACTGCCTTCCTCGACGCGCCAGAGCGGGTAGAGCGCCGATGAGGCGAAGAACATCGGGAAGATCACGAAGTTCATGACGCCGGCGAAATTCTCGAGCTGCTTGATGCCGGAGGAAATCAGCATGCCCAGCGCGCCGAGCATCAGGCCGGATAGGATCAGCGCCGGCAGCACCGTCAGATAGCCCATCGGCGGCGGGGTGATGTCCCAGAACCAGGCGATGGCGAGAAACGCATAGACCTGCAGCACCGAGACGGCGGTGCCGGCGAGCAGCTTGCAGAACAGGAGATAGCCGCGCGGCAGCGGGCTCACCAGCAAGGTGCGCATGTTGCCCATCTCGCGGTCATAGACCATCGACAGCGACGACTGCATGCCGTTGAACAACTGAATCATCGCCATCAGGCCGGGCGCGATATAGACCTCGTAGAGGATGTAGGTCTCGTAGGGCGGGATGATCGAGATGCCCAGCACCTGGCGGAAGCCGGCGGCGAAGATGAACAGCCAGACCAGCGGCCGTACCAGCGCCGAGACGAAGCGCTCGCGCTGATGCAGAAAGCGCAGGCCCTCGCGCCAGACGATGCCGGTGAGGCAGGTGATGTATTCGCCGGCCGTGAAGCCGCTGCGTGTGGGTGGGGGGGCGTGCACGGTGGTGACGGTCATGGCTCGGAGCTCCGCGCCGGACTGGCCTGGGTCGTCAGCCGCGCGAACGCCGCGTTGACGTCGGTCGCACCGGCCTCGGCGATGACCTGCGGCACGGGCCCGCGCGCCAGCACGCGGCCTTGATGCAGCACGACGAGATCGTCGGTCGCGGCGATCTCATCGAACAGATGCGTCGCCCAGAGCACGCCGATGCCTTGCTCGGCGACGAGCTGACGGACGTGACCGACGATGTCGGCGCGGGCCTTGACGTCGAGGCCGACGGTGGCCTCGTCGAGCAGCAAGAGGCGCGGCCGGTGCAGCAGGGCGCGAGCAATCTCCAGCCGGCGCATCTGGCCGCCGGAGAGGTCGCGCACCTTGCTGCCGGCGCGGTCGGCGAGGCCGATGCGCGCCAGCAGCTCCTCGCTGCGCGCGCGGGCCTCGCGGCGCGAGATGCCGTGCAGCGCGGCGTGGTAGAGCAGGTTCTGGGTCAGCGACAGATCGAGATCGAGCGTGCGCGGCTGGAACACGACGCCGAGCAGCCGCAGCGCCTCGCCCGGCGTCCGGCCGATGTCATGGCCGAAAATGCCGATCTGGCCGGTCTGCACCGCGAATAGCCGCGTGATGAGCGAGAACAGCGTGCTCTTGCCGGCGCCGTTGAGGCCGAGCAGGGCGGTGAAGCTCGCAGGCTGGACGGCGAAGCTGACGTCGTTCAGCGCCTTGCGTGCACCGTAGGAATGGCTGACGCCGGCGATCGACAGCGCCGGGACATGCTCGGGCGCCGTCTGCGATGCAGAGCCTGTCGAGTCGAGAGCGGGGGCGTTTTGCGTCGTCATGGCTGTGCAATCGTGATGCCCCAGGGCAGCTCGCCGACCTGGATGGTCTTGATCACCTTCTGCGCGGCGACGTCGATCACCGAGACGTCGTTGGAGACGCCGTTGGTGACCAGAAGATATTTCTCATCCGGCGTGAACTCCATGTGCCAGACGCGCTGGCCGACCAGGAGATATTTCTTCACCTCGTGGGTGGTGCCGTCGACGACCGCGACGCGGTTGGCGGGGCCGAGCGCGACGAAGCCGGTCTTGCCGTCCTTGGTCAGGGCGATGCCGACCGGCTGGATCGCCTCGCTGCGCAGGCCGGGCACGGCGAACTTGATCTTGCCGGTGACCTCACGCTTGGCCGGATCGATGATCGAGACGGTGCCGCCGATTTCGGCGGAGACCCACAGCTCCGAGCCGTCGCTCTTGAACTCGGCAAAGCGCGGCCGCGCATCGACCAGCACGTTGGCGACGATCTTGCGCGTCGCCGTGTCGATGAAATGCGCCATGTTGGTGGTTTCGGAGGTGCAGATCAGGATCTTGCCGTCCGGGCTGAGCATCATGCCCTCGGGCTCGACGCCGACCTGGACGTCGCCGATGCGGACGCGCTTCTCGAGGTCGAGCACCGTGACCGTGTTGTCGTTCTCGTTGGCGACATAGAGCGTCTTGCCGGCGGCGTCCTGCGCGAACAGCTCGGGATCGGGGCCGGAGGGCAGGGTGTCCACCACCTCCATCTTCTTGGCATCGATCACCTGGATCGTGTCGTCGTCACCGACCGCGACCATCACGAACTTGCCGTCACGCGTGAACGCGATGCCGCGCGGCCGCTGGCCGACCTTGATGGTCTTGGTCACGGTCCAGGTGTCGGTGTCGATGACGGAGACGGTGTTGCCCTTCTCGTTGGACACGAAGGCGACGTAGGCGGAGGCGGGGGCGATGAAGGCCAGGCACAGCGCGGCGGTGAGCAGGCAGGCTGCAAACACAGTGCGCTTCCCAGGTTGATCGCGCAATTTCCTAATTCGACTAGTCGTCCGCTGAACTCGAGATATCGCGGCGCAGACGGTGCGCTCCCTCTCCCCGTTCTTCACGGGGAGAGGGTTGGGGTGAGGGGCTCTCTCCACGAGCACGGTGCTTGGAGAGTCCCCCTCACCCGGCGCCGTCTGTGTCGGACCAAACAGTTTCATCAACATCATCCAATCCGACATCATTGCAGCTTGCACTTGGTTTCGGGGCGGTCGACGCCGAGCGTGTCGAGTTCGGAGACCTGGTGCAGAAAGCCCTCCTGCGGCGAGACCGAGACGATCATGCGGCCGTCGGCAAGCAGGATCGGCTGGCGCAATTGCAGGTTCCAGTCGCGCAGCGAGAGGCGGGTACCCTTGAAGGCGGCGATGGTGAAGTTCGGGCCCTTGAGGTAGTCGGTCATCGTCTTGGCGTCGCCGGAGTTGGTGCGCGAGGCGGCCTCGCCGACCATGCGCACGGCCATCCAGGCCTGCATGTCCAAGGCGTCCATGCGGCGCGACGCGAGCTTCATGAAGCGGTTCTGCAGCTGGGTGGCGCCCCATTGGTCCTGTGAAGGATCCCAACTGGTCGGACGCAGGCCAGCGGAGCCGGCGACGGGCCTCGCATCCCAGGTGCGATAGGGCAAATAGGAGGCGAACACCTCGCTCTCGTCGGCGGTGACCAGCACGTCATAGGCCGGCGCCTTCTGCGTGAACACCGGCATCTGGCGCTGGATCAAGGTCACACCGCTGTCGGTGCGGCGCGCGCCGCCGGTGTCCGCGAAGGTGCGCTCCTCGACGATCTTGGCGCCGAAGCGCGTGGCGGCGCGGCGCAGCGCATCGGCAAACAGTCTGTCATTGTCGTGCGAGCCGGTGACGAGCAGCCAGCGCTTCCACTGCTTCCAGACCAGATATTGCGCGAGGCCATCGGCCAACATCGAGCGCGTCGGCGCGACATGGATGACGTTGGCGCGGCAGTCCTGCTCGCGCAGCCGGTCGTCGGTGGCGCCGACATTGAGCAGGGTGACGCCGCGGCCCCGCAACGCATCTGCGACCTTCAGCAGCGCATCTGCCGGCAGGTCCACGAGGACGAATCCCGTCTTGCCGGCGAGCTCATTGGCGGCCTGCGCGGCGTCCTCGTCATCCTTGACGCGGCGGTCGATCAAAGTGAAGCGCTGGTTGAGGAACTTGCCGGTGGTGTTGTTGTCCTCGATCGCGAGCTTCGCGCCGGCCACGCCATCATCGGCCGCAGGCTGGTCGAGCGGCGACAAGGTCTGCGGCACGCTGGCGCGGCCGAGATAGCCGATCGCGATGTCGACCGGATCCGCCGCGCTGGCGGCAGTTGCGGCGGCGATGAGGCCGATCGCGCCCATCAGAGATCGGGCCAGAACTCCCAGGACCACATGTCCTCCCATTGTTCCCTCGTCCTTGTCCGGCGAGGTTTCGTTTTGCAAGATGAACGAATTGGCCTAGCTTTCAACCCCACTTTTGGCCGCTGTCGCGTCATTTCGGATCACGACCTTGAAACCTGCCGTTCTCCCCGCGTTCCTGATCCTGATGTCTGCGACATCAGTGCATGCCGAGCCGACCAAGGTGGCGGTGTTCGACTTCGAGCTGATCGACACCAGCCTGCAGGGCGAGGTGCAGGGCCCGCGCCAGGACGAGCAGAACAGGCTGGCGCATGCGGCCGAGCAACTGCGCGCGGCGCTACATGACTCCGGACGTTTTCGCGTGCTCGACATCGCTCCCGTTAACGATGCGGCGCACCACAGCAATCTGCAGGCTTGCGGCGGCTGCGACGTCAAGCTCGCGGGCGACATCGGCGCCGATCTCGCCATCACCGGGACGGTGCAGAAGGTCTCCAATCTCATCCTCAACATGAACATCTATCTGCGCGACGTTCACACCGGCAAGCCGGTCGCGGCGATGACTGCGGATATGCGCGGCAACACCGACGAATCCTGGACGCGCACCATGGCTTGGCTCGTCCGCAACCGCCTGCTGGCGCCGAACTACGGCGCGCCGCAGGCGCAGTAGCCGACGAGATATGACGGTGCATTCTCGCGGCGGATGACGCCCGAGCTTTGCGTGCCGGTCGCCCCTTGGAAAACAAGAGGCGCAGGGAAGGCCGGGAGCCTGCCGCCCCCATGGCCCGCCTGCAGGAAGAAATGCAGGCGGCAGGTACCACAGGTTCGGCTGGGACATCCCGGCCCTCCCTGCGCGGATGGTCTTAACGGTTGCTTCGCGTTCTCCCCGGTGCGCCGGGCTTTCTGGTCACCGTGCGCGACGACGCGCTGTGAGCACGCCGCCGCGGAGGCATCGGCATCGGGATGCCAGGACCACGCGACTTGGCCGTACGCCGTGACGCGTTCGTCCGCACGCTCTCACGGGGCATGTGATGCCCTGAGCATGCTGCGCGCCGCCGGCGTCCACCGCATCCCACCTCCACGTTCGTGACGACCGCGATACGCCCTCTCGACGAGGCGGGATGGGGCTAAACAATCACGATTTCCGTAAAAACGAAAGTGAAATTTTTGTCGCCGCCGGGCTGGACACTGGGATCGCCTTGTGGCGCCGAGCGAAATCCGCCTCGTCACGCACGTGGAATCCGGGCGCCGGGGAGACAAAATCGCCTCGACGGGCGCGTCATCGCACCCGTCGGGCAAATCACGTCCGCGGCTGATATCAGCGTGCGAGCCGCGCCGCGTGCCAGCGCAGGTGATCGGCCATGTAGGTCGAGATGAAGTAGTAGCTGTGGTCGTAGCCTTCCTGCTTGCGCAGCAAGAGCGGGATGTTCGCTTTCTCGCACGCCGCCTTCAGCAGCTCGGGGCGCAGCTGCTGGGTCAGGAACTGATCGGCGGTGCCGACATCGACCAGCAGGTCGGAGACGCGCGCGCCATCCTCGATCAGCGCCACCGCATCGTGCTTGCGCCACGCCGCCTTGTCGGCGCCGAGATAGCCGCCCAGGGCCTTCTCGCCCCACGGCACCAGTGAGGGCGCGACGATCGGCGAGAACGCGCTGGCCGCGCGATAGCGGTCCGGGTTGCGCAGCGCCACGGTGAGCGCGCCATGGCCGCCCATCGAGTGGCCCATCACCGACTGCCGGCGCGGGTCGACCGGGAAGTTCGCCGCGACCACGCTCGGCAGCTCCTCGGTGACGTAGCTCCACATGCGGTAGTTCTTCGCGAACGGCTCCTGCGTCGCGTCGACATAGAAGCCGGCGCCGAGGCCGAAATCATAGGCATTGTTGGGATCGCCCGGCACGCCGTCGCCGCGCGGCGAAGTGTCGGGCGCCACGAAGATCAGGCCGAGCTCGGCGCAGGCGGCGCGAAACTCGCCCTTTTCGGTGACGTTGGCGTGGGTGCAGGTCAGGCCGGAGAGATACCAGACGACCGGCAGCTTCGCGCCGTCGGCATGCGGCGGCACGAACACCGAGAACGTCATCTCGGTCTTGGTCTCCTGGCTGGCGTGGCGGTAGACGCCCTGGACGCCGCCATGGGACTTGTTCTGGGAGACGGTCGTGAGGGTCATGGGATCACCTGTTCGGCAATGATGTCGGGCCGCTGGCGCGCGTGCCGCCAACGCGTGTCAAGCTGCGTCGTTCAATCGGGGCGAGTCAAGCGACGCCGTTCTCGATCGCCAAACGCACCAACTCGCCGGATGTTCGCACGCCGAGCTTCTGGCGGATGATCGAGGAGGTGTTGGCGACGGTCTTGTAGGACGAGTGGATCAGCCAGGCAATCTCGGACAGGCTCTTGCCGGCGCTGAGCAGGCGGAGGATCTCGAGCTCGCGCGAGGTCAGCTTCGCCAGCGGGCTCTGCGCGACCGCGGCGCCCGCGAAGGCGATGCTGCGGGCGATCGCCGGCGGCAGATAGCTGCCGCCGCGCGCGACCTCGCGGATCGCCTCGGCGAGATCGTTCGGGTCGCCGCTCTTGGAGACGTAGCCCTTGGCGCCGATGTCGATGGCGCGCGCCGCGAACACCGGATCGTCGTTCATGCTGAACATGATCAGCCGGGCGTTGGCATCGTGGGCGAGGATGCGCCGCGCCAGCTCGAAGCCGGAGACGGTCGGCAGGTTGATGTCGACGACGCAGACGTCCGGCCGGCGCGCGATGAAGCTGGCTTCGCCGCTCTCGGCATCAGCGGCCTCGAGCAGCTCGAGGTCCGGATCGGTCGAGAGCAGGGCCCGGCAGCCCGATGCCACAATGGGATGGTCATCGACGATCAGTACGCGCATGGCCTTGGGGTCCCGGACTTCCAACTCGCGTCATTGTTGCGATGCATCATGGATGCATGCTGCGCGGTCTGGCATCATGTTGCAATTAGATCGCCGGCGGATTTGTCTGTCAATGTGAGGACGCGTGAAACCCGGTGGCTTTGAGGCGGAGAGAATGTGGCAGAATTGGTCGTTGCGGACCCGCATCAACGTGCTGCTGGCGCTGCTGCTGACGCTGGGCCTCGCCATCAACATCGGCCGTCTCGTGCTGGAGGCGGCGCCGCGCGTGCTGGCCGAGGACCAGAGCGTCATCCGCCTGACACGGGCCTTCGTCGAGACCATCATGGACGAGGTCAATGACGCGCCCGATCCGGACGCGCGCCTCGATCGGATCGTCGGCGATCTCCGACAGCTTCGTCACGTCAGCGTGAGACGGCAGGGAATGCCGGCGCAGACTCTGCCCTCTCCGGGCGTCGGCCGCGCGGCGCCGGCGTGGTTCATCGCACTGGTGCATCCCGACAAGACCTCGGTCAGCATGCCGGTCATCGTCGCCGGCCGGAGCGACACGCTGGTGATCACGTCGCATCCCGACGACGAGATCGCGGAAATCTGGGACGGCATCGTCACCCAGCTCGTCGTCGGCTCGCTGGTCGGGCTGGCGTTGTTCGCGATCACCATGCTCGTGGTCGGCCGCGCGCTGGCGCCGCTGGCGGATCTATCGGAGGCGATGAGCCGGATCGAGGCGGGCGCCTATGATACCCGCGTCAAGCCGGGCGGCGCGCCCGAGCTCGCGGCGCTCTGCGCCAAGCTCAACCATCTCGCCGGCGCGCTCGGCGAGGCGGTGGAGGAGAAGCGCCGTCTGGCCGAGCGCACGGTGTCGTTGCAGGACCACGAGCGCAAGGAGATCGCGCGCGAGCTGCATGACGAGTTCGGGCCGCATCTGTTCGCGCTGCGCGCCCATGCCAGTGCGCTGATGCGGCTGCCGGAGGCTGCGACGCTCGACGTCGCGGCGATGCGCCGGCACGGCCAGGCGATCCTCGACCAGGTCAACGCCGTGCAGCAGTTCAACCGCCGCATCCTCGAGCGGCTGCGGCCCGTGGGTCTCGCCGAGCTGGGCTTGCGCGAGGCGCTCGGCGCATTGGTGCGGCTGTGGCAGGAGTCAAGGCCGGAGGTCGTGATCGAGACCAGGTTCACCGACACGGTCGTGCGCAGCAATGAGACGGCGGAGCTGACGATCTACCGGGTGGTGCAGGAAGCGCTGACCAACGTGTTCCGCCACGCCGAGGCCACCGCGGTCGACGTCACCATCGAGCCGCTGCAGCAGACGACGGCCGGCCACCGCCGCAGCTACACGCGGGTGCGCGTCCGCGACGACGGCCGCGGATTCAGTTCGGAGCACAAGCTCGGCTTCGGCCTCACCGGCATGCGCGAGCGGCTGCTGGCGCTCGGCGGCACGCTGACGGTGGCCTCCACCGGCACGGGCGTCACGATCGAGGCCATGGTGCCGGCCGACGCGGCTTAGGCCGGAACGAGACGACGGCCCGTCCTCACCGTTGACAGTGCCAAACCGGAACTGTCGTCGCCTGCGGCGCATCATCGTCAGCACGGCCTTGCCGTGGAACATCGCCCCACGTTCTCCATTGCCCAAGCAGGACGTGCGCCGGATGCACGTCTTCGCCTTCCTCGCGTCCGAGGAGAACAGAGCTTGCTGCAATCAGGGACGAGCCATGGGACAAATCGACGAATTGGGCCTCGAGGACCGCATCCGCAAGCGCGCCCACGCGCTGTGGGAGCAGGCCGGGCAGCCGCAGGGCCGGGAGGATGAGTTCTGGCACCAGGCCGAGCACGAGATCCGCGAGATCGAGCAGTTGCACGACGAAGCGACGGCGCCGCCGCCGACGATGCTGCCGGGTTGAACGCCGTGCGTAGCGCGGGGGTCCGGCTAGCGATCCTCAAACGATCAAAGGACGAACTGATGAGCAAGGAAACACCGAAGGACGATCCGCGTCAGCGGACCGATGAAGGATCGATCAAGCAGACCGACAAGCCATGGACAGGAAACCCGGAGAAGGAGCAGCGCTCCGATTCCAAGAAGGATCTGGAGAAGTGGGCTGAGACCAAGACCCACTAACGACTAAAGCAAGACCCGTTGGCACGCGCTGCGTCGCGCGTGCCGATGGTTCTCCCGTCGATAGTTCGCCAGACGAATCCGATTTTCCAGGTCAGGCAGTGTGACCTGGGTCGGGTCGTGAGGGATCTGCTTCCGTTGCTGCGGCGTTATCCTCGCCGAATCCGGTTTGCCCGGCACGTCGCGCGGACCGAGCTGAGGCCTCCGAGCTCGGCAGCAGGAACGCTGACGCCGTGCTGCGATTGACGTTGCAGCATTCGTCAGGAGAGCCGCGATGTCCGATCACTATCCGAAGCCGCCGTTTCCGCCGCAGTCGCAACCGATGCCGGGCACCACAGCCCGGATGGAGCCGCGGCCCGACCATGGCGAGACCAGCTACAAGGGATCAGGCAAGGTCGCGGGCATGAAGGCCGTCATTGCCGGCGGCGACAGCGGCATCGGCCGCGCGGTGGCGATCGCGTATGCGCGCGAAGGCGCCGATCTGGTCATCGCCTATCTCAGCGAGCATGATGACGCCGGCGAGGTGAAGACGCTGATCGAAAAGGAGGGACGGAAGGTCATTCTGATGCCCGGCGACATCCAGGACGCCAGGCATTGCCGCGCCATCATCCAGCGCGCCGTCGATGAACTGGGCGGCCTCGACATTCTCGTCAACAACGCCGCGCGTCAGGCATCCTTCAGCGACATCGGCGACATTTCCGACGAGGAGTGGGAGCTGACCTTCCGCACCAACATCCATGCGATGTTCTACCTGACCAAGGCGGCGGTGCCGCACATGAAGCCGGGCAGCGCGATCGTCAACACCGCGTCGATCAATGCCGACATGCCCAACCCCGGTCTGCTGGCCTATGCTGTCACCAAAGGCGCCATTCAGAACTTCACCGGCGGACTTGCGCAGTTGCTGGCCGAGAAGGGCATCCGGGTCAACGCCGTGGCCCCCGGTCCGATCTGGACGCCGCTGATCCCTTCGACCATGCCGGAGGAGAAGGTGAAGAGCTTTGGCCAGCAGGTGCCGATGAAGCGTGCCGGTCAGCCGGCCGAGTTGGCGACCGCCTATGTGATGCTCGCTGATCCACTGTCGAGCTACATGTCGGGGACGACGGTTGCCGTCACCGGCGGCAAGCCGTTCATCTGAGATCGATGCACATCGTCTGCTGTCGCATTTGTCCGACATCCGACAAGTGCGTGACGTCGGCACGTCATAAGCCGTGCCGGCGCTACGCGGCGGACATCATCGCGCATGGCGCGGGCTCGGCCTGCACCGGCCACACCGCCGCAGCGGCCCTATCACCCTGCCGCTCGTCGAGAATCCGCTTCACCGAGCGTGAGCAGAGGCCGCATTGGACCGTGCAGCCGAGACAATCATACACTTGCGCCGGCGAGCCGAAGGTGATGTCGGCCGCCGTGACGATGTTGCGAATGGCCGTGTCGCTGATGACGTTGCAGGAACAGATGATCATGGCTGTTGCTCGCTCCTGCAAACGATAAGCAACCGGGATGCCAAGGCCGGCGCGCCGGATACGGGCTAATCAGAATCGTTCGAAACGATCTGATCGGCGGGCACGCTCGCGCTCGTCCTGATGCAGTTTGCGGCGTGCAGCCGTATTGCGGCCAGCGTCGCCTGGGCGAGCGCCTGTCCCTGCGCATCGATCCCGGTCCACTGCGCATGGCGGCCGCGTGGATCGATCTCGGCGAGCGCGATGCCGGCCGGCACGTCGCTGCCGTCGCGGACGATGCCGCGCAGGATGCCGTCATAAGGGGCCGTGACCGGTGCGCCGGAGAGATGGCCGATCACGAAGCCCTTGTAGATGCGCGTGCCGATCTCGATCGGGGTATGCCATCGGCCCTCGTGCGGCGAACGCACCAGGCGCTCGACGCCGACGAGCGCGCCGACATCATCCGTTGCCAGCGTCCAGCCCTCGCGCACGATCTGGCCGAGCCGGTCCGGCCGGGTCTCGATCGCGATATCGCAATTGGCTGTTGGCGAGAAGCCCGGACCGATGCCGATCGAGAGCCGCGTCATGCCGCGCAAATTCGGGGTCACCTCGCGCCGCTGCATCCGCGCGTCGATCAGGACGTCGATGGTACGGACCGGCAGGAGATCGAGCAACCCGAGCGGGGTGACCAGGACGTGCCGGGGATCGCCGAGCGCCTTGAACACCTCCATCGTGCTCTCGATGCGCTCGCCGGTCACGTTCTCGATGCGGACGGTGTCGCCGAACAGAGCGTCGTGAAACGCCATCTTGCGGCGCATGACCGGCGGATTGGGATCATGCGACAGCACCACGCAGAAGCCCGCACGATGCAGATGCACGCCGATCGCGGACGCGACGTCGTTGGTCCCGAGGACCACGGCGAAGCGCACTGCATTCGTCCTCATGTCCCGGTTCATACGGCGTTGGCGTCTCGTGGCTGTCGTCGTGCGGCTGGCAAGCCGTCTTCCCGTTCGAATGATCAAATCCGTCGAGCAAGAGTTGGACCATCAGCCATCGTTTTGAAAACGATCGCTCTTTGAAGGTCTTGCAAAGGACGAAGCACAAAGCCGACGCTGGATGTGTCCAGAACGCGCCAATCTGTCGCGAACCCGACAGAAAAGGGCTGCTTTGCCCGCCGTTTTCGCTGGCCCGGAATCTGCACAACCGACGCATGGCAATACCGCTGATATTTCCGATCGTCGCGGAGCCTGCGCCCAGACCACGTCTGAGGCAAAGGCAGCAGCCGAAGCTTGGCAGCCGGCGTCCTGGTGGCGTTGCGGCGCAGGATCAGGACGGATGACGTGAGTCTCGTTCTCGACCAGGACGTCCGCGAGCCCGCCATGGCGGCGGCCGAGACCATCGCGGCGTGCCCGTTCCATCGAGACATGGCGGCCGCCGAGCGGCCCGCGCGCACTGAGCAGAAAACGCTCGTGCTGACCGGCGGCTCGCGCGGCATCGGTCATGCGACCGCAAAGCTGTTCTCCGACGCCGGCTGGCGCATCATCACCTGCTCGCGCCAGCCGTTCGACGGTGCTCGCTGTCCGTGGGACGCCGGTCCCGACAACCACGTCCAGGTCGATCTCAGCGATCGCAAGGCGATTCCGCGCGCGATTGCCGACATCAAGCAGCGGCTCGACGGCGCGCCGCTGCATGCCTTGATCAACAATGCCGCGATCTCTCCGAAGGCCGGCGACGGCGGCCGGCTGGATTCGCTGTCGACTTCGGTCGAGACCTGGATGACCGTCTTTCACGTCAACTTTCTCGGACCGATCTTGCTCGCGCGCGGGCTGTTCGAGGAGCTGAAGCGCGGGCAGGGCGCGGTCGTCAACGTGACGTCGATCGTCGGCACCCGCGTCCATCCGTTTGCGGGCACCGCCTATGCGACCTCGAAGGCGGCGCTCGCCTGCCTGACCCGCGAGATGGCGCACGACTTCGCGCCGCATGGCATCCGCGTCAACGCCATCGCGCCCGGCGAGATCAAGACCGAGATGGTGTCCCCGGAGACCGAGGCGCGGTTCTCGCCGCTGATCCCGATGCGCCGGATCGGCGCTCCGGAGGAGGTCGCCAAGGTGCTGTTCTTCCTGTGCTCGGATGCGGCGAGCTACGTGACCGGCGAGGAGATCCAGATCAACGGGGGGCAGCACCTCTAGGTTGATCACAGCCGCGCGCGGCCGACACGCGGATGTGAACACGTCATACCCATGGCTTGCAGCCGAAGGCGACGAGCGGCGGGCCGAAGGTGGAAAGTTGGTGTTCAGTGTTGTCCGTTGCGATCCGGTCGCAAACAGGCCGACGAATGCGCGGATATTAGGTGTCGAGAAGACAACGCGAAATCGTTAGGCGCACCGTTTTTGTCGCCCGCGCGGACGTGCAATGCACGCATCGTGACGGGTGCAAACTCATTTGTTAACATCATGAAAGCCTGCAGCTTTTCTGTTCTGTCCGTTGCACACTACTTCTGCGGCAATGCAGCAAAGTTAGGCACGACAATCATCTGCAGTTGGGGGAGGATGTTAGAACATCTACAATCACGGGCGGCTTCACCGAGGCGTTCGTGACGATCAGAGAAGCGGCCATGGTCCAAACGGAAACACGTCAGGTCGAAGCTCAGGACGTCAGGTCCAACGCCGCTCCGATCCCGCTCAGCGAGATCGCCCTGACGGGCATTTTCGAAATCTCGAAGATCCTGGCGGCGCCGACGCGGTTGGAGATCACCCTCGCCAATGTCGTCAACCTGCTGCAGTCCTTCATGCAGATGCGCCACGGCGTGGTGTCGCTGCTCGCCGATGACGGCATTCCCGATCTTGCGGTGGGGGCCGGGTGGAGCGAAGGCAGCGATCAGCGCTATCGCGAACGTCTGCCGCAGAAGGCGATCGACCAGATCGTCGCCACCGCCGTGCCGCTGATCGCGGAGAACGTCGCCGATCATCCCGCCTTCAGCGCCGTCGACGCGGTGACGCTCGGCGTCGGTGCCGACACCCGCGTGTCCTTCCTTGGCGTTCCCATCCGCATCGACCAGCGCGTCGTCGGCACGCTGACGATCGACCGTGTCTGGGACGGCCGCGCCGTGTTCCGGCTCGATTCCGACGTTCGCTTCCTGACCATGGTCGCCAACCTGATCGGCCAGACCATCAAGCTTCATCGGGTCGTCGCGCGTGACCGCGAGCGGCTGATGGCGGAAAGCCACCGGCTGCAGAAGGAGCTGTCGGAGCTGAAGCCGGCGCCGAAGGATCGCAAGAAGGTGCTGGTCGACGGCATCGTCGGCGACAGCCCGGCGCTGCGCGCATTGTTGGAGAAGATCAACGTCGTCGCCAAGTCGAATGCGCCGGTGCTGCTGCGCGGCGAATCCGGCACCGGCAAGGAGCTTGTGGCGAAGGCGATCCATGAACTGTCCAATCGCGCCAAGCGGCCGTTCATCAAGATCAACTGCGCCGCATTGCCAGAGACAGTGCTGGAATCGGAGCTGTTCGGCCATGAGAAGGGCGCCTTCACCGGCGCGATCAACGCGCGCAAGGGCCGCTTCGAACTGGCCGACAAGGGCACCTTGTTCCTCGACGAGATCGGCGAGATCTCACCGGCGTTCCAGGCCAAGCTCCTGCGCGTGTTGCAGGAGCAGGAGTTCGAGCGCGTCGGCGGCAATCAGACCATCAAGGTCGATGTCCGCATCGTCACCGCCACCAACCGCAACCTCGAGGAGGCGGTGTCGCGCAACGAGTTCCGCGCCGACCTCTACTACCGGATCAGCGTGGTGCCGATCAAATTGCCGCCGTTGCGCGAGCGTCGCAGCGACATTCCGCAGCTGGCGCGCGAGTTCCTGCGCCGCTTCAATTGCGAGAACGAGCGCGACCTGACGTTCGACGTCAGCGCGATCGAGGTGCTGATGCATTGCGGCTTCCCCGGCAATGTGCGCGAGCTGGAGAACTGCGTGCAACGGACCGCGACCATGGCAACGGGCTCGGCGATCAGCATGGACGACTTCGCCTGCAGCCGCAACGAGTGCATGTCGGCGATCCTGTGGAAGGGTAACACGGTAACCCCGCCACCGCCGCGCGGCCAGCCCATGGTGCCGCTGCCGATCCTGCCGCGGACGTCGGCGCCGATCGAGGCTCCCGTCGAGTTGCCGGCCATCGATGCCGATGACGGCGAGTATTCCGAGAGTACGGAGGGCGGCGCGGTGCCGGAGCGCGACCGCATCGTGCAGGCGATGGAGCGCTCCGGCTGGGTCCAGGCCAAGGCCGCGCGCCTGCTCGGCCTCACGCCGCGCCAGATCGGCTACGCGCTGAAGAAGCACAATATCGAGGTGAAGCGGTTCTGAACGGGTTGGGTCTCATGAGGGGCGCGCAGATGGCGCGCCCTTTTTTATTTCACGTGCATGCTGTCGCCCGCGTAACGATAGTCGTGAAACTCGAGATCGCGCCCCGGCGACGGTCGGCTCCCCTCCCCCTTGCGGGGAGGGGTCGGGGGTGGGGGTCTCCGGGCGCTGATCGTCGTGAGTTCGCTCGCTGTACTCACGTCCGCTGAGCTGCTCGTTACATCACACGTCGTCACTCCGCTGGTGACAGCATTAGCGCGCATCACGTGCAGCGTGCTCTGACCGACCGGGTTGATCCCTGACATTTTGGACCGGGCTGATCCCTGACACTATTCGATCACTGCTGTGTTGTCTCCGCCGTTTCCTGCGCGACGCGGAGCCGCGCACGCGGCGGAGCAAAGCGCAGGAAACGGCGGTCGCGGTCGATCAGCCCGAGGTCTCGGCCCCAGAAGCGGACGATGTGGCCGCCGGTATCGTGCTTGGCGAGGCCGATGAGTTCGCCGGCGAGCGCTTCGCCAACGAAGACGTGCTCGCCTTGCCATTTGATGTCCCCGGTGGGACGCACGCGGCGGACCTCGTGATCGGCGTCGTACCAGGGATCATCGAGACGGTCTGGCATGAAGCGCACCGGCCTGCGCCAGAGCTTGACGGGGGCCACCTGGTCGAGCGCCTCGTGCGGCCGCTCCTCGTTGAAGTGGCGGCGAAAGGCGTCGAAGCGTCGCTGCTGCTCGGCGGCCGTGTCTGCCGGTGGCTTCGACGTCTCGGCCTTCAGCGTGCGGTGCATGCGCTCGTGCCGGCCGTTGTCCTGCGGGCTCGCTGGTGGGATGTAGCGTGGCTCGATGCCGAGCTTGAGCCACCACACCGAGAGCGCCGAAAGGCCGCCAGCTCCCGTCGATCCGAACGGTACTCCATTGTCGGAGCGGATCGCGTCGGGAAGGCCGATATCCTTGAAAACGCGCTCCAGAGCGCCCTTCACGCCAGCCCAGGTCGGATCGACAATGCGCACCTCGATGAGATAGCGGCTCGCCGCATCGGTGATGGTGAGCGGATCGCAGCGCGTGCCATCGCCAGTGCGGAACCAGCCTTTGAAGTCGATCGCCCACTCGTCATTGGGGCCCTCCGCCGGCGTGATCAGCTCGCCTTGCGCGATCGCCCGACGTCGGCGTGGCCGCGCTTCGACCAGGCCTTCACGCTTCAGGAGGTCGCCGATCGTCGAGGCCGCCGGCCAGTCGACCTCCGTTCGCTCGCGCGCGAGCCAGGCCTTGATCTTCTTGGGGCCAAAATGCGGAAACCGTCGTCGTGTTGCGATGATGCGCCGTGCCAGCCGGTCCGCTGTGGCGTGCGGGCAGTTCTGCACGGCGTGGCTCTTCTCCTCGAACCACTGCGGATCCCCGCTCGCGCGGCGGCGCTCCCAAACGTAGAACGTCTCCCGGCTGATGCCGTGCCGCGCGCACAGCTCCGTCACCGAAAAAGCTCCCGTGTCGTACTCCCGAAACAACCCGATACGCTGCTCCACAGGACTGCTCTCCCTGAAAGGCATCGACCGATCCTCCTTCGAATCGGACGAAGCTTGCCTGTCAGGAATCAACCCGGTCTGAATTGTCAGGACTCAGCCCGGTTCATACCCTCGTGGACCCCCACCCCCGACCCCTCCCCGCAGGGGGGAGGGGGCTCACTGCCTTCGTGGCGGGGGCTCGACCCAAACGCGCACGCGACTTCATGCGGCCTGTCGCACTTGCGACATGCTGTCGGGAGAGCGACAGCTGACCGGCGTAGCGATCTTTAGAATCCTCCTTAGAAATCAACCAAATGCTCTCTGGCACGCGGCTTGAAAGATACCCCGTGAATGACGTCGTCCGATGTCGCAGGGATCGCGGGGAGCTGCACATGACCTACAAGATCATCGCCTCACAATGCACGGTCTGCGGGGCTTGCGAGTTCGAATGTCCGAATGCGGCCATCCGGCTGAAGAACGACATGTACATCATCGATCCGAAGAAGTGCACGGAGTGCGAGGGCCACTTCGACGCGCCGCAATGCGCTGCCGTCTGTCCGGTGCCGGACACCTGCGTGCCCGCCTGACGCGGGCCACGACGGAAACATTGCAAGCGGAGTGAGAGATGGCAGCGGTTCAGGAGACCATTGATCGGGTCAAGGGCATCGACGTCGATCAATATCGCTACGGATTCGAGACCGTCATCGAGTCCGAGAAGGCCCCGAAGGGGCTGTCGGAAGACACGATCCGCTTCATCTCAGCCAAGAAGAACGAGCCGACCTGGATGCTGGAGTGGCGGCTGGAGGCGTACCGCCGCTGGCTGACGATGACCGAGCCGACCTGGGCGCGCGTCGGATACCCGAAGATCGACTATCAAGATCTCTATTACTACGCCGCGCCGAAGCCGAAGAAGAAGGTCGCCTCGCTCGACGAGATCGATCCGGAGATCCTGAAGACTTACGAGAAGCTCGGCATTCCCCTGCGCGAGGTCGAGATCCTCGAAGGCGTCGAGCGGCCTGCGGCGGCGGAAGCGGATGTCGACGGCGAGGCCGCGGCGCCGCGCAGCAAGATCGCCGTCGATGCCGTGTTCGACTCGGTGTCGGTGGCGACGACGTTCAAAGAGGAACTGAAGAAGGCCGGCGTGATCTTCATGCCGATCTCCGAAGCGCTGCGCGAGCATCCCGACCTCGTCCAAAAATATCTTGGCACGGTGGTGCCCACCACCGACAACTATTTCGCGACGCTGAATTCGGCGGTGTTTTCCGACGGCTCGTTCGTCTACATCCCGCCGGGCGTGCGCTGCCCGATGGAGCTGTCGACCTACTTCCGCATCAACGAGCGCAACACCGGCCAGTTCGAGCGTACCCTGATCATCGCCGACAAGGGCGCCTACGTCTCCTATCTCGAAGGCTGCACGGCCCCGCAGCGCGACGAGAACCAGCTGCATGCCGCCGTGGTCGAGCTGGTCGCGCTGGATGACGCCGAGATCAAATATTCGACGGTGCAGAACTGGTACCCCGGCAATTCCGAAGGCGTCGGCGGCATCTATAATTTCGTCACCAAGCGTGGTGACTGTCGCGGCACAAATTCGAAGATCTCCTGGACCCAGGTCGAGACGGGCTCGGCGATCACCTGGAAATATCCGAGCTGCATCCTGCGCGGCGACAATTCCAGCGGCGAGTTCTATTCGATCGCGATCTCGAACGGCTTCCAGCAGGTCGATAGCGGCACTAAGATGATCCATCTCGGCAAGAACACGTCGAGCCGGATCATCTCCAAGGGCATCGCCGCCGGCAAGTCGCAGAACACCTATCGCGGCCTGGTCAGCGCCCATCGCAAGGCCTCCGGCGCGCGCAATTTCACCGCCTGCGACTCGCTCTTGATCGGCGACAAATGCGGCGCGCACACCGTGCCCTACATCGAGGCCAAGAACTCCTCCGCGGTGTTCGAGCACGAGGCCACGACGTCGAAGATCTCCGAGGACGTGCTGTTCTACTGCATCCAGCGCGGGCTCTCCCAGGAGGAAGCGGTCGGCCTGGTCGTCAACGGCTTCGTCAAGGATGTGCTGCAGCAATTGCCGATGGAGTTCGCGGTCGAGGCGCAGAAGCTGATCTCGATCAGCCTCGAAGGATCGGTTGGATGACGGCGTCGCGCCGCGACAGCATCAGAAGGAGTGTTCGATGACGGCCTTGCTCGAAATCAAGGGGCTCCATGCCGAGATCGCAGGCGGACGGAAGATCATCCAGGGTCTGGACCTGACCGTGAACAAGGGCGAGATCCACGCCATCATGGGCCCGAACGGCGCCGGCAAGTCGACGCTGTCCTACGTGCTGGCCGGCAAGCCCGGCTACGAGGTCACGGCCGGCGAGGTCTATCTCAATGGCGAGGACCTCTTGGCGATGTCCGCCGACGAGCGCGCCGCCAAGGGCGTGTTCCTCGCGTTCCAATATCCGTTGGAGATCCCCGGCGTCGCGACGCTCACCTTCCTGCGGGCCGCCTTCAACGCCCAGCGCAAGGCGCGCGGCGAGGAGGAGCTGTCCTCGCCGGACCTGATCAAGCGCGTGCGCGAGATCGCCAAGACGCTGAACATCGATGCCGACATGCTGAAGCGGCCGCTCAATGTCGGCTTCTCCGGCGGCGAGAAGAAGCGCAACGAGACCCTGCAGATGGCGCTGCTGCAGCCGTCGCTCTGCGTCCTCGACGAGACCGATTCCGGCCTCGACATCGACGCGCTGAAGGTCGTCGCCAACGGCGTCAACGCGCTGCGCTCCGCCGAGCGAGGCATGATCGTGATCACCCACTATCAGCGGCTCCTCGACTACATCGTGCCCGACATCGTCCATGTGTTCGCGGCGGGCCGCATCGTCCGCACCGGCGGCAAAGACCTCGCGCGCGAGCTCGAGGCGACCGGCTACGCCCAGTACCAGAGCGAAGCGGCTTAAGGCGCCGGGGAGGACGAACATGGGCGTCGTGATCCGCAAGACCAAGGCCGAACTCGGACTGGCCGATCTGTATCAGGGCGCCCGCCGCTATCTGCCGGGCGGCGAGGAGATCACCGCGGTGCGCGCTGCTGCGTTCGACCGTTTCAATGCGGTCGGCCTGCCGCACCGGCGCGTCGAGGCGTGGCGCTACACCGATTTGCGCACGCAGATGAAGGAGGCCAAGCGGCTCGCCTCGCTGCCCGACGACGCGGCAAAAACCAAGGCGCGCGAGGCGAGCGACTTGTTCGCGGGCGCTGGCTTCCGCAAGCTGATGATCGTTGACGGTGCCTTCGTGCCCGAGCTGTCCGACCTCGCCGATCTCGAGCCGGGCCTCACCATCCAGCCGATGGCCGACGCGCTCGCCGCCGACAAGCCGCTGCTGTCGCAGCGTCTCGGCCCCGTCGTGCCTGACGACGATCCGGCGTTGGCGCTCAACACCGCACTGGCTGCCAATGGCGTCGTGATCCTGGTGGCGCCGGGCACGGCACTGAGCCGACCAATCCACGTCGCGTTCGTCACGACGAACTGGGTCGCAACCTCGATGTACACGCGGTCGCTGGTCAATATCGGAACTGGGGCCAGCGCCACCATCGTCGAGTCGCATCAGGGGCCCGACGGAAGCGAATATCAAGTCAACACCGCGATGCAGCTCGTCGTCGGCGACGAGGCGCGGATCGACCATGTCAAGGTGGCCCGGGAGGGCAACAGCGCGCTGCACATCTCCTCGCTGCTCGCCAATATCGGCGCGCGTGCGACCTTCAATCAGCTTGGCTTCGTCGCCGGCGGCAGCCTGGTGCGCAACCAGCTGTTCGTGCACATCGCTGGCGAGGGCACCGTGGCCGACATCCGCGGCGGATCGCTGCTGTCCGGCGCCCAGCATGCCGACACGACCTTGGCGATCGAGCATGCAGCCGAGAACTGCCAGAGCCGCGAGACCTTCAAGGCGGTCGTCGGCGACACCGCGCGCGCGGTTTTCCAGGGCAAGATCACGGTCAGTCCCGGCGCGCAGAAGACCGACGCCAAGATGATGTCGCGGGCGCTGCTATTGTCCGACGAGGCCGAGGCCGACAGCAAGCCGGAGCTCGAGATCTTCGCCGACGACGTGCAGTGCGGCCACGGCACCACGACCGGCGCGATCGACGACGAGCTGCTGTTCTATCTGATGGCGCGCGGCATTCCGCCCAAGGAAGCCAAGGCGCTGCTGATCCAGGCCTTCGTTGGCGAGATCATCGAAGGCGCCGCCGATGAGAGCGTGCGGGCGGCGTTGACCGAAGCGATGCTGGGCTGGCTCGGACAACGGGAGTAGGTGATGCATGCAGCGGTGAACGGAAGCGGCTACGACGTTGGCCGCATCCGTGCGGACTTTCCGATCCTCGGCATGCAGGTGCACGGCAAGCCGCTGGTCTATCTCGACAACGCCGCCTCGGCGCAGAAGCCGCAGGCCGTACTGGACCGGATGAACCAGGTCTATACGTCCGAATACGCCAACGTGCATCGGGGGCTGCATTATCTCGCCAACGCCGCCACCGAGGCCTATGAGGGCGCCCGCGGCAAGGTGGCGTCGTTCCTGAATGCCGGAAGCCCTGAGCAGATCATCTTCACGCGCGGCGCCACGGAAGCCGTGAACCTGGTCGCGCAGACCTTCGGCCGCGAGCGGATCGGGCCGGGCGATGAGATCGTGCTCTCGATCATGGAGCACCACGCCAACATCATCCCCTGGCATTTCCTCCGGGAGCGCCAGGGCGCGGTGCTCAAATGGGCTCCTGTCGACGACGACGGCAATTTCCTGCTCGACGAATTCGAAAAGCTGCTGACGCCGCGCACCAAGATGGTGGCGATGACGCAGATGTCGAACGTGCTCGGCACGGTCGTCCCGGTCAAGGAGGTCATCCGCATCGCGCATGCGCGCGGCATCCCGGTGCTGATCGACGGCTCGCAGGCCGCCGTGCACATGGAGGTCGACGTCCGCGATCTCGATGCGGATTTCTATTGCATCACCGGGCACAAGATCTACGGCCCGACCGGCATCGGCGCGCTCTACGGCAAGCGCGAGCTCTTAGCCGCGATGCCGCCGTTCAACGGCGGCGGCGAGATGATCCGCGAGGTCTCGCGGGACTGGGTCACCTATGGCGACCCGCCGCATCGCTTCGAGGCCGGTACGCCGCCGATCGTCGAAGCCGCTGGGCTGGGGGCAGCGATCGACTACGTCGCCTCCATCGGCAAGCAGCGCATCGCCGCGCATGAGCATGATCTCGTCGCCTATGCGACCGAGCAGTTGCGCGAGATCAACTCGCTGCGCATCATCGGCAATGCCGCCGACAAGGGGGCGATCGTCTCGTTCGAGATGCAGGGCGCCCACGCCCACGACTTCGCCACCGTCATCGACCGCTCCGGCGTCGCGGTCCGCGCCGGCACCCATTGCGCCATGCCGCTGCTGGAGCGCTTCGGCGTGACGGCGACGTGCCGGGCCTCGTTCGCGATGTACAACACGAGGGAGGAGGTCGACGTGCTGGTGCGGGCGCTGAAAAAGGCGCAGGAATTTTTCTCGTAGCAAGCCCCGCGGAGAGCGCCATGCGGTGATGGCGAGTGCGGATTTGCCGATTTAGCTGCAAGTTGGATCCGAGCTCTTGCCAGAGCGGCGGTAGGCTCCTTCGCCCCGTTTGCGGGGAGAGCGTTGGGGTGAGGGGACTCTCCACGCAGCGAGGTCGTGGAGAGTCCCCCTCACCCGGATTGCATCTGCGATGCAACCCGGCCTCTCCCCGCACGCGGGAGGGCTATCGCATATGGCGATCGAAGTTTTGCGCTGGTCCATCTCCACGACGTCATGGCCGGGCTTGTCCCGGCCATCCACGTCGTTCGGCATGCTGAGAACCACGTGGATGCCCGGGACAAGCCCGGGCATGACGGAGAAAATCATTGGCAGGATCGTTCGCCGAGACAGCTCCGCATGTCCATATGCGATAGCTCTGCCGCACGCGGGGAGAGGCTCAGACCGGGTTCGCCGCAATATACGAGCTTCATCAACTCAACAACCAAACCTACGCCGCCGCCGCCAGCGCCGCCTGGGCGTCGGCTCTGATGCGGCTCACCATCGAGCGGAAGCCGTTGGAGCGCTGCGGGGTCAAATGCTCGCGCAGGCCGAGTTTCTCGAACAGCGCGATCGGATCGGCGGCCAAGATCTCGGATGCGGTGCGGCCGGACACCATCGCGAGCAGGATCGCGACCAGGCCGCGGACGATGTGGGCGTCACTGTCGCCGATGAAGTCGAGCGCCGGCACTGCGGCGTCGTGCCGCACTGTGGTGGCAAGCCAGACCTGGCTGGTGCAGCCCTGCACCTTGTTGCCATCATTACGGTCGGTATCGGGTAGCGGCGGCAGGCCGCGGCCCAACTCGATCACGTAACGGTAGCGGTCGTCCCAGTCGTCGAGCAGCGCGAAATTCTCGACGATGTCCTCGATGTCCGGTGCCCCCGGCGTCGCGGTCTGGGTCATCTTCAACATCATCCCCTCCTCGTCATCGGCTGATCTCCGTGGATACCAGGGCCAGCTATGCCGTCAGGCCCGGCTCGCTACCGCGCCGCGCCAGCACGGAATCGACCGCGTGCGTGACGCCGTCGAAGGTGATCGGCTTGGCGATGATGGCTTCCGCGCCCTGCCGCAGGCCGGCCAGCGCGAGCGGCGACTTGGTCGATCCTGCGACCACGATGATGCCGGCCTGATGCATCGTCCTGGCGAGCATGCCGACCGTCTCGGCGCCGTCGTCCTCCAGGATGCTCATCCCGATGAGGACGGCATGGGGCGTGGTCCGTGCGGCCTTGGTCAATGCGTCGGCGGTCTCCGCGAAGGTGAAGGTCTCGTGACGCTCACTGAGAATGTAGCCGAGCGCCGAGCGGATCACCTGATCGGCTTCAATGACAAAGACGCGCGTCTTGCTCGCCATCAATAGTACTCCTGCTGGCCCGTTCGAAAGCGGGTTTGATCTACATCAAGCAAACTCCGTACCGCCGCTCCTGGCCGGCCTCACGCGAGCGCTCCCCGGTGTTCTCTACGGAAGCGCCGCTCGGAGCCGCGGCGGCATGTGTCGTTTCGGACAGCACGGCGCGGGAGCGTCGGGTGAAAACCCCCGATGTCGGATTTGCAACAAGTACATCCTAGCGCCGAGCTTGGCCGCATCTCTTTCAAAACATGGCCTTTTTAACGATTCCAAAGCTCTGGCACAGCCGTTGCAAAACTGGGCTCAGGCAAAGGTTGAGGGCTGAGTGCACGCCGACGCTTCGGACGAGCGATGCTCTCCTTCCCAATAACCCGTCTGCCGGTTCTGGAGAGAGGACGCGGTCTCGCGATGCAAGGTGCATGCGAGACATTGGCAATCGGTTGATGGAGAGCATCATGGCAGCGCTGCGACAAATCGCATTCTACGGCAAAGGCGGCATCGGCAAGTCGACGACGTCACAAAACACCCTCGCGGCACTCGCCGAGATGGGACACCGGATCCTGATCGTGGGCTGCGATCCGAAGGCGGATTCGACCCGCCTGATCCTGCACGCCAAGGCGCAGGACACCATCCTCAGCCTGGCCGCTGCCGCGGGCAGCGTCGAGGACCTCGAGATCGAGGAGGTCATGAAGGTCGGCTATCGCGACATCCGTTGCGTCGAGTCCGGTGGTCCGGAGCCGGGCGTCGGTTGCGCCGGCCGCGGCGTCATCACATCGATCAACTTCCTGGAAGAGAACGGCGCCTATGAGGACATCGACTACGTGTCCTACGACGTGCTCGGCGACGTGGTCTGCGGCGGCTTCGCGATGCCGATCCGCGAGAACAAGGCGCAGGAGATCTACATCGTGATGTCCGGCGAGATGATGGCGATGTATGCCGCCAACAACATCTCCAAGGGCATTCTGAAATATGCCAACTCCGGCGGCGTGCGCCTGGGCGGCCTGGTCTGCAACGAGCGCCAGACCGACAAGGAGCTGGAGCTGGCGGAGGCGTTGGCGAAGAAGCTCGGCACCCAGCTGATCTACTTCGTGCCGCGCGACAACATCGTGCAGCACGCTGAGCTGCGCCGCATGACCGTGCTGGAATATGCGCCGGACTCGGTCCAGGCCGGCCACTACCGCTCGCTGGCGCAGAAGATCCACGCCAACGGCGGCAAGGGCATCATCCCGACGCCGATCACGATGGACGAGCTCGAGGACATGCTGATGGAGCACGGCATCATGAAGGCCGTCGACGAGAGCCAGATCGGCAAGACCGCCTCCGAGCTCGCCGCCACGGCGTAACCGCCACCGGTCATCCGGCCCATGATCTCTAAGGGCCGGATGACCCCCGCAACCGATCATCGAGGAAAAGCCAGATGAGCGTTATCGAGAAACAAAGCGTGGCCGAGATCAAGGCACGCAACAAGGAACTGATCGCCGAGGTCTTGAAGGTCTATCCGGAGAAGACTGCCAAGCGTCGCGCCAAGCACCTCAACGTGCATGAGAACGGCAAGTCCGACTGCGGCGTCAAGTCGAACATCAAGTCGATCCCGGGCGTCATGACCATTCGCGGCTGCGCCTATGCCGGCTCGAAGGGCGTGGTGTGGGGCCCGATCAAGGACATGATCCACATCAGCCACGGCCCGGTCGGCTGCGGCCAGTACTCCTGGGCGGCGCGCCGCAACTACTACATCGGCACGACCGGCATCGACACCTTCGTGACGATGCAGTTCACCTCCGACTTCCAGGAGAAGGACATCGTGTTCGGCGGCGACAAGAAGCTCGCCAAGATCATGGACGAGATCCAGGAGCTGTTTCCGCTGAACAACGGCATCACCGTGCAGTCGGAATGCCCGATCGGCCTGATCGGCGACGACATCGAGGCGGTCTCCAAGGTCAAGTCGAAGGAGTATGACGGCAAGACCATCGTTCCCGTCCGCTGCGAAGGCTTCCGCGGCGTGTCGCAGTCGCTCGGCCACCACATCGCCAACGACGCGATCCGGGACTGGGTGTTCGACAAGATCCCGGCCGACGCTGCGCCGCGCTTCGAGCCGTCCGACTATGACGTCGCGATCATCGGCGACTACAACATCGGCGGCGACGCCTGGTCGTCGCGTATCCTGCTCGAGGAGATGGGCCTGCGCGTGATCGCCCAGTGGTCGGGCGACGGCTCGCTCGCCGAGCTGGAGGCGACGCCGAAGGCGAAGCTCAATGTGCTGCACTGCTACCGCTCGATGAACTACATCTCGCGTCACATGGAAGAGAAGTACAATATTCCGTGGTGCGAATACAATTTCTTCGGGCCGAGCAAGATCGCCGAATCGCTGCGCAAGATCGCCAGCTATTTCGACGACAAGATCAAGGAAGGTGCCGAGCGCGTCATCGCCAAGTACCAGCCCCTGATGGATGCCGTCATCGCCAAGTATCGGCCGCGACTCGAAGGCAAGACCGTGATGCTGTTCGTCGGCGGTCTGCGTCCGCGCCACGTGATCGGCGCCTACGAGGATCTCGGCATGGAGGTCGTCGGCACCGGCTACGAGTTCGGCCACAACGACGACTATCAGCGCACGGCCCAGCACTACGTCAAGGACGGCACGCTGATCTATGACGACGTGACCGGCTACGAGTTCGAGAAGTTCGTCGAGAAGGTCCAGCCGGACCTGGTCGGCTCGGGCATCAAGGAAAAGTACGTGTTCCAGAAGATGGGCGTACCGTTCCGCCAGATGCACTCCTGGGACTACTCGGGTCCCTACCATGGCTACGACGGGTTCGCGATCTTCGCCCGCGACATGGACATGGCCATCAACTCGCCGGTCTGGAAGATGGCAAAGGCGCCCTGGAAGCAGGTGCCCAAGCCGTTGCTCCAGGCTGCCGAGTAACACCACCACCCACGGCCTGGCTCTCCTTCGGCGGAGAGCCAGCGCTCCCTGATCGACACAGGAAAATAGAGAGGGTTATCCCATGACGCAGAGTGCCGAACATGTGCTCGATCACTTCGAGCTTTTCCGTGGTCCCGAATACCAGCAGATGCTGGCGAACAAGAAGAAGATGTTCGAGAATCCGCGCGATCCCGCCGAGGTCGAGCGCATCCGCGAATGGGCCAAGACGCCCGAATATCGCGAGAAGAATTTTGCCCGTGAGGCGCTGACGGTCAATCCGGCCAAGGCCTGCCAGCCGCTCGGCGCCGTGTTCGTCGCCGTCGGCTTCGAGAAGACGCTGCCGTTCGTGCACGGCTCGCAGGGTTGCGTGGCCTACTACCGCAGCCATCTGTCGCGCCACTTCAAGGAGCCAAGCTCCTGCGTGTCGTCGTCGATGACCGAGGACGCAGCGGTGTTCGGCGGCCTCAACAACATGATCGACGGCCTCGCCAACGCCTACAACATGTACAAGCCGTCGATGATCGCGGTCTCCACCACCTGCATGGCGGAAGTCATTGGTGACGACCTCAACGCCTTCATCAAGACCTCGAAGGAAAAGGGCTCGGTTCCGGCCGAGTTCGACGTGCCCTTCGCCCACACCCCCGCCTTCGTCGGCAGCCATGTCACTGGCTACGACAACGCCATGAAGGGCATTCTCGAGCATTTCTGGGACGGCAAGGCCGGCACCGCGCCGAAGCTCGAGCGCGTTCCGAACGAGAAGATCAACTTCATCGGTGGCTTCGACGGCTACACCGTCGGCAACATCCGCGAGGTCAAGCACATCTTCGAGGAAATGGGGATCGAATACACGATCCTCGGCGACAACTCGAACGTGTTCGACACCCCGACCGACGGCGAGTTCCGCATGTATGATGGCGGCACGACCTTGGAGGACGCGGCCAACGCCGTCCACGCCAAGGCGACCATCTCGATGCAGCACTATTGCACCGAGAAGACCCTGCCGCTGATCAAGAACCACGGCCAGGAAGTTGTCTCGTTCCACCATCCGGTCGGCGTCACCGGCACCGATGCCTTCGTGATGGCGCTGTCGCGCATCACCGGCAAGGAGATCCCGGAATCGATCGCCCTCGAGCGCGGCCGCCTGGTCGACGCGATCGCCGACTCCAGCGCGCACATCCATGGCAAGAAGTTCGCGATCTACGGCGACCCGGATCTCTGCCTCGGCCTCGCCGCGTTCCTGCTCGAGCTCGGCGCCGAGCCGACCCATGTGCTCGCCACCAACGGCAACAAGGAGTGGGCCGAGAAGGTGCAGGCCGTGTTCGACTCGTCGCCGTTCGGCAAGAACTGCCACGTGTATCCCGGCAAGGATCTGTGGCACATGCGCTCGCTGCTGTTCACCGAGCCGGTCGACTTCCTGATCGGCAACACCTACGGCAAGTATCTGGAGCGCGACACCGGCACCCCGCTGATCCGCATCGGCTTCCCGATCTTCGATCGCCACCACAAGCACCGCTATCCGGTGTGGGGTTATCAAGGCGGCCTGAACGTGCTGGTCACGATCCTCGACAAGATCTTCGACGAGATCGACCGCAACACCAACGTGCCGGCCAAGTCGGACTACAGCTTCGATATCATCCGCTGAGTGACGGCGCGGCGGCCTTTCGGGGTCGCCGCGTTTCGATGTTGGGAGCGGGGCTCAAGGGGAGGCATGTCGTGCCTGAGCCTTGTCTTTCGAAAGACGCGCAATCGGTCGTCAACAGGAGAAGCCAATGAGCTCGCTTTCGGCCACGATCCAGAACGTCTTCAACGAGCCGGGTTGCGGCAAGAACGCCAACAAGTCCGAGGCCGAGCGCAAGAAGGGTTGCACCAAGCAGCTGCAGCCGGGCGGCGCGGCCGGTGGCTGCGCCTTCGACGGCGCCAAGGTCGCATTGCAGCCGCTGACCGACGTCGCGCATCTCGTGCACGGACCGATCGCCTGCGAAGGAAATTCCTGGGACAACCGCGGTGCGGCCTCCTCTGGATCCCAGATCTGGCGCACCGGCTTCACCACCGACATCAACGAGACCGACGTCGTGTTCGGCGGCGAGAAGCGCCTGTACAAGGCGATCAAGGAAATCATCGAGAAGTACGATCCGCCGGCGGTCTTCGTCTACCAGACCTGCGTGCCCGCCATGACCGGCGACGACATCAACGCGGTCTGCAAGGCGGCCTCCGCGAAGTTCGGCAAGCCCTGCATTCCCGTCAATTCGCCCGGCTTCGTCGGCCCGAAAAATCTCGGCAACAAGCTCGCCGGCGAGGCGCTGCTCGATCACGTCATCGGCACCGTCGAGCCTGAGGTCACCACGCCCTACGACCTCAACATCATCGGCGAATACAATCTGTCCGGCGAGCTCTGGCAGGTGAAGCCGCTGTTCGACGAGCTCGGCATTCGCATCTCCGCCTGCATCTCCGGCGACGGTCGCTACAAGGATGTGGCGTCGTCGCACCGCGCCCGTGCGGCGATGATGGTGTGCTCCAAGGCGATGATCAACGTCGCCCGCAAGATGGAGGAGCGTTACGGCATTCCGTTCTTCGAGGGCTCGTTCTACGGCATCCAGGACTCCTCGGACTCGCTGCGCGAGATCGCGCGCCTGCTGGTCGAGCGCGGCGCGCCGGCCGATCTGCTGGATCGCACCGAGGCCGTCATCGCCCGTGAGGAGGCCAAGGCGTGGGCCGCGATCGAGCCGTTCAAGCAGCGGCTGACGGGCAAGAAGGTGCTCTTGATCACCGGCGGCGTGAAGTCGTGGTCGGTCGTCGCGGCGCTGCAGGAGGCCGGCATGGAGCTGGTCGGCACCTCGGTGAAGAAGTCCACCAAGGAGGACAAGGAGCGCATCAAGGAGCTGATGGGCCAGGACGCCCACATGATCGACGATATGGCGCCGCGCGAGATGTACAAGATGCTCAAGGACGCCAAGGCCGACATCATGCTCTCGGGCGGCAAGTCGCAGTTCGTGGCGCTGAAGGCTGCGATGCCCTGGCTCGACATCAACCAGGAGCGTTCGCACGCCTTCATGGGCTATATCGGCATGGTCAAGCTGGTCGCGGAGATCGACAAGGCGATCTACAACCCGATGTGGGAGCAGCTGCGCAAGCGCGCGCCGTGGGAGACCGCCAACAATAATTGGCAGGCGAGGGCGATCGCGCAGGCCAATGCGGAAGCCGCGGCGCTCGCCGCCGATCCGGTTGCCGCGGAAGCCGCGCGCCGCGCCAAGAAGATCTGCCACTGCAAGTCGGTCGATCTCGGCACCATCGAGGACGCCATCAAGACTCATGGTCTGAGCGACGTCGCCGGCGTCCGCACTCACACCAACGCCTCCGGTGGTTGCGGGGCATGCGCCGGCCGGGTCGAGGACATCCTGGCGGCACAGAAGGCGCCGGCCGAGCTGCTGCAGGCGGCGGAATAGGGCGGCGCACATGGCCAAAGTCACCATTGGAAAGAAAGCCTGCGCGGTCAATCCGCTCAAGATGAGCCAGCCGATCGGCGGATCGTTTGCCTTCCTCGGCCTGCGCGGCGCGATGCCGCTGCTGCATGGCTCGCAGGGCTGCACCTCGTTCGGGCTGACACTGTTCGTGCGCCACTTCAAGGAAGCGGTGCCGATGCAGACGACGGCGATGAGCGAGGTCGCCACCGTGCTCGGCGGCTATGAGAATGTCGAGCAGGCGATCCTCAACATCCATAAGAGACAGAAGCCGGAGATCATCGGCATCTGCTCGACCGGGGTCACCGAGACCAAGGGCGACGATGTCGACGGCTACATCAGGCTGATCCGCGAGAAGCATCCGGAGCTCGCGACCTATCCGCTGGTCTATGTCTCGACGCCGGATTTCAAGGACGCGTTCCAGGACGGCTGGGACAAGACAGTCGCCAAGATGGTCGAGGTGCTGGTCGACAAGCCGACCTCGACGCGGCGCGATCCGACCCGTGTCAACGTGCTGCCCGGCTGTCACCTGACGCCGGGCGACATCGAGGAGCTCAGGACGATCTTCGAGGATTTCGGCCTGGAGCCGTCGTTCCTGCCGGATATCGGCGGCTCGCTCGACGGTCACATTCCCGACGAGTTCACGCCGACCACGATCGGCGGCATCGGCCTGGAAGAGATCGCGACCATGGGCAGCGCATCCTGGACGATCGCGATCGGGGCTCAGATGAAGCGGGCAGCGGAGGCGATGCAGGCCAGGACCGGCGTGCCATACCGGCTGTTCGAGCGGCTGTGTGGCCTGCTGCCGAATGACGACTTCATGAGCTTCCTGAGCGAGATCTCGGGCCGTCCGGTGCCGGCGAAGTATCGCCGCCAGCGCGGCCAGCTCGCCGATGCCATGCTGGATGCGCATTTCCACATCGGCGGCCGCAGGCTCGCCATCGGCGCCGAGCCGGACCTGCTGTTCGATGTCGCCAGCATGCTCCACGACATGGGCGCACACATTGCCGTCGCCATCACCACGACGCAGTCGCCGGTGCTCGAGCGCATGCCGTGCGAGGAGGTGCTGATCGGCGATCTCGAAGATTTGGAGACCCTCGCCAAGGCGCGAGACTGCGGTCTGATGATGACGCATTCGCATGGCCGTCAAGCTGCCGCGCGTCTCAGAATCCCTTTCTATCGGATCGGCTTCCCGATGTTCGACCGGCTCGGAGCAGGGCACCTGCTGACGGTCGGCTATCGCGGCACGCGCGACCTCATCTTCGCGCTCGCCAATCTCATCATCGCCGATCGCGAGGACAACCATCAGCCGACGCCGGACACCTGGCTCGATCCCTGGGCCGATTCCCAACAGGCGCCGCTGGACTCCGCCGTCGTGGCGCCACTGCATTGACGTGTCAGGAGAAAGGACCGACGACATGAAAGTCGCATTCGCTACCCAGGATCTGAAACGCGTCGACGCCCATTTCGGCTGGGCCAAGAACATCGCGATCTACGATGTCGACACTGCGGGGCATCGCTTCGTCGAGACCGTCGAGTTCGACGGCGATCTCAAGGAGGACGGCAACGAGGACAAGCTGGCGCCGAAGATCGAGGCAATCAAGGATTGCGCGATCCTCTATGTCGCCGCGATCGGCGGCTCCGGCGCCGCGCGCGTCGTCGCCAACAACATCCATCCGATGAAGGTCAATCAGCCCGAGGAGATCAGCGATCTCCTGGGCAAGCTGCAGGCCGTTCTGGCTGGCACGCCGCCGCCCTGGCTGCGCAAGGCGCTCGCCAAGGGCCAGGAACGCGTTCTCGATTTCGAGGAATGAGGAAACCAACATGTCCGATACCGCGGTAGCAGTCGAAACGGTACCCGCCGAGCAGCGGCCCTTCGTCAAGGAGCTCATCAAGGTCTGGCGCGCCCAGGACACCCATGGCGCCTGGGAGGGCAAGAAGGACATCGATCTGCTCGAGCCCTACATCCTGGACAAGGAGAAGCGGCGGGCGCTGCCGATCATCGGCGATCCCGATCCGGAGACGATCTGGCGGCTCGAACTGTTCTTCAACGCGGTCGCGCTGTCGATCGAGAAGGCCACCGGCGTGATGATCTCGCCGATGCTGAAGATGAGCCACGAGGGCTTTGGCCGCATGGTGCTGATCGGCGGCCGGCTGATCGTGGTCAACAAGCAGCTGCGCGACGTGCACCGCTTCGGCTTCGACAATCTCGGCAAGCTGGCCGACGAGGGCGACAAGTTCGTCAACGCCGGCGTCGAGATGATCGAGAAGTTCAAGGACGTCGCAAACTACTAACGGCGAGGATGGAGACAATGAGCGACCTGGACACCCTGAAGGCCGAGATCAAGAAGCTGTCGGCACGTGCCATGGATGCCAAGATGAACCTGCACGACTTGTCGGAGGAGCTGCCCATCAACTGGGACCAGATCCTGCCGACGGCTCAGAAGGCGCATGAAGCCTTTGCCGAGCTGGAGAAGAAGCGAGCCGAGCTGAAGAAGCTCGAGACCGCCTAAGCCCGATTTGAGGACCCGTCATCATGTCCAATTCAACCCGTGACGGCCGCGACTGGCGGCCGGACTATCTGGTCGCCATCGACGCCGGAAAGTGTATCGGCTGCGGCCGCTGCTACAAGGTCTGCGGTCGCGAGGTGATGACCTTGAAGGGCATCAACGACGAGGGCGAGTTCGTCGAGCTCGATGACGACGAGGATGACGAGGTCGAGAAGAAGATCATGGTCATGCACGACACCGGCGCCTGCATCGGCTGCGGCGCCTGCGCCCGCGTCTGCCCGACCAACTGCCAGACCCATTCGCCGGCGGCGTGAGATCATCGAGCGTGCTGACATGGTGCGGATGGAGGCAAAGTTCACGATCGGCCAGGTGATACGGCACCGCGTCTACGACCTGCGCGGTGTCGTGTTCGACGTCGACCTGTCATTCTCGGAAGAAGAGGGCTGGCGCGCCATCACCATGGACACCAGGCTCGACAAGGAGCAGCCGTTCTACTACCTGCTCGCCGAATGCGGCGACAGCAGCTACATCGCCTATGTTCCGGAGCAGAACTTGGTGGCGGACGTCACGGGTGAGCCGGTCAAGCATCCCGATATCGGCGAGCTGTTCGATGTCGACGACGCCGGCAGCTACCGCTACCGCGGGCGGGTTTTTCAGTAGTCATATCCGCCGCTAGGGCCGTCATTGCGAGGAGCCGCAGGCGACGAAGCAATCCAGAGTCCTCGCGCCGCCCTGGATCGCGTCGCTTCGCTCGCGATGACGGCAATGGATTGGTAGGGTGGGCAAAGGCGCCTGGGCGGTTTTTCCACGCCGATTCAGCCAATGCGCCGTGCCCACCATTTTTCGGCGTGCGGGACGAAGATGGTGGGCACGCCATCGGACGCCGCTTCGCGCCGCCCGCTGGCTTTGCCCACCCTACGAATCAATGCCTACTCGATCCCCTGTTCCCGCGCTTTCCACATCGCGGCGATGCGGAAGCGTTCGTTGATCGCGGCGGGGTTGGCGAGGATATCAGCCTGGGCGGCGGCGAACGCGCTCTCGACGATTGCGGCCTCCTCCTTGGTCAAAGTGATGCGGCCGGCCATGTGGGTCGCGTCGGGCGCGGCCTCCCAGATCTTGCGTCGGTTCGGATGCAGCTTGACCTCCACCAGCTCGAACGCCTCGAGCTCGCCTTCGAGACAGATTGCCAGCCCAATCACCTCGACCTTGCGGCCGTCCTGCGTGGTCTTGACCAGGGTTCTTGCCATGCTCGTGCTCCCGTCATTCGTCTGTGCACATCACGCCGCCACCGCCGTGTCGTCGAGCTGGCTCCATTCCGCCCAGGACCCGTCGTAGACGGCAACATCCGGACGTCCCAGCCCATAGAGCGCCAGCGCCAGCATGCATGACGTGATGCCCGAGGCGCAGGTGGTGACGATCGGCTTCTCCAGATCGATGCCGGCACTCGCGAATCGGGCTGCGAGCGCGTCGGGCGCCATGAGCACGCCCGTGTCCGGGTCGACCAGATCGGCCCAGGGCAGATTGATCGCGCCGGGGATGTGGCCCTGGCGCTTGAACGTGAACACGTCCGCTTGGGTGCCATCGAACTTGCCGGGCCCACGGGCGTCGACCAGCTGCGCGCCGCCACTCTGCACGGCGGCCGAGGTGGTCACAAGCTCCGGCCTGAAGCTTGCGCTGAAACTCGCCGGCACCGGGCGCACCGGCGTCATCTCGGCCGGCCTCTTCTCCTTGGTCCATTTGCCGAAGCCGCCGTCGAGCAGGGCGACGTTGTCGTGCCCGAACACGCGGAACATCCACCACACGCGGCCCGCGGCGGAGCCGCCATAGTGGCGGTCATAGACGATGACGCGGTCAGAATTGCTGATGCCGAGCAGCCCGACCTTGTGGGCGAAATCCTCCGCTGACGGCAGCATGTGCGGCAGCGGGCTCGACTTGTCGGCGACCTGGTCGATGTCGAAATGCACCGAGCCCGGCAGATGCCGGCCGCGATATTGCGTACGGCCATCGAGATTGGTGCTCGGATGATGCCAGGTGCAGTCGAGGATCTTGGTGGCGGGATCGGTGAGATGTTGCGCCAGCCATTCGGAGCTGACCAGGGCGTCAGAGAAGTCTGTGCTCATGCATTCGCTCGCGATGTCGTTAAACCAACAGGAGGGACCTGGTCCAAGGCGTGACGGCGTCCGCCGTCACAGCGTCTTCGGCATCGGATAGCCCGGGCGTGGATGCGTGTCGTAGTATTCCGGACGCTCCGGCCAGCCGCCTTCGGCGATGATCTTGAAGGTCGCGACCGTAACCGGCGCGCCGGGCGAGCATGACACTTCGGTGAACTTGATCTCGCGCTCGCCTGGGCCGGCGGAGAAATCGGCGACAGTGGTGCCGTCCGCCTTGCGCGCCCGCGCAAAGCCGGGCGTGCCGACGGTGGCCGCCGGCACGGACGTCGCGACGAAGTTCGGCTGCTCGAGGCCATCCACCGCGGGGGCGAAGGCGGGCGAGCCGAACGTGAAGGTCGCGAGCACGCCGCTGCGGTCGACCGGCTTGTCCGCGGTGATCGGACGCGCCACCGAGTAGACCGTCAGCGTGCCGCCCTCCAATGCCGCCTTGATGTCGTCGAGCGAGCTCTCGACGAATTCCAGTGCCACGTTCATGTCGATCTCCTTACAAAGCCGTACTCGCAGGAGAAATTTTCAAGTTCTGTGCCAGTCTCTCGCAGCAGCGAAGAAAGCCAGGCGGACGGGCGGAGTTGCGCGAATCTTGCAACGCGTTCCGCAGGCGAGCCGACCGCCGCTCCCGCTGCGCTGAAGCGGCCGTGTCGGAGATGCGCCAGACATCGATGAGGCCCGACATGACGACCGACGTCGCCTACGCCATCTGCAGCTTCAACGACATCCCGAGCCGCCGCGCCATGGGCTTTCAGCTCATGATCGTGGCCGAGGACGGAACGCAACGTCCGTGGCCGATCTTCGTGATCCGCTGGGGCAAGCAGGTGTTCGGATATCTGAACATGTGCCCGCACGATAAGGTCAATCTCGACTGGGAGCGAAATCAGTTCCTGGACGGCAACGGCCTGCGCATCCTGTGCGGCAAGCACGGCTCGCTGTTCGAGATCGGCACCGGGCTCTGCGTCGACGGCCCGTGCAAGGGCGAGAGCCTGACGCCGGTGGCGTTGAGCGTCCTCGATGGCGACATCTGTGTGACCGGCGTGACCTTGGTCGAGGATGAAGAGGATGAGGACGAGACCGGCCTGCAATGCGAGGAAGGCTGAGGCTGCGATCCCGGCGAAGTCCCGACGGCAACTGCCGGGACTTCATCTTGCATATGAAGAAAAGGACGATGTCAGACCGGTCGGTTCTCGTTGCGGTTCTTGACCGGCTCCATCCTGGCCAGTGCATCCGCGTAAGGCACGAGATCGTAATTCTCACTGAAGTCCTTGGCGGTGTCGAGCACGTAGTCGAGCTTGCCTGCGGTATCGAGCTTCTTGATGTCGTTCTTGTCGATCGACAGCAGGTCCAGCATCTCCTTCCACACTGTGGATTCGTCGCAAGGCAGGACATAGAACGTCACGTCGCCCATCTTGATGCGATACTTCGCCAGGAGGTCGATGTTGTTGCAGAACATGAAGTACTTGCCGTTCGGCTGCAGCAGGTTCTTGAGCACCTCGACCGCCGTCTCGAGATAGGCCAGCGAGTGGATGTAGCCGACCAGCACCGGAATGGTCGCCTCGCCGTCGTTGACGATCGTCAGCACCTGCTCGATCGAGAAGTCCGGCGGCCGCTTCTCGTCGGCGACCTGGGTCTGGAATTTCAGCGCGATGTCGCCGCGGAAGCCGAACCGTCCCGGCCTGGTGGTCGGCGCTTTGAGTACGGCGTTCAGCAGTCGTCCTTCCTTGTCGAGTTGCGCGAGCGCGGTGGTCTCGATCGCAACCGTCTTCTCCAATGTCGTCATCAGCAATCCCCTCGCATGTCCTGGTGAGCCGTCTCGCCGCACGGCGCGGTCGAAAAGGGCTGGAATGCAAATTGTCTGCCGATGTGTGCTGCGTCTTGATTTACTTGGTCTTTCGCCCGCGACCTCAGAGCATTGTCGGGTTTCCGCCGCGACATCCTTTCGGCACCTCCGAGGCCGGCGCAAATCATCCGTGTCGGAAACCCGACATGCGTCGGAAACGCCACAGCGACTTTGCGAAAAACCGTGTCGTTTCAGTTAATTGCTGCATGGCATGAGACTTGCCACTCCTGTTCGCAACAGCCGAATGGGAAAGGCGAGACGATGATGATCAATCTGACCGACAGCGCCATCAATGCGGTTCGCAACGCGATCACGACCTCCGACAAGCCGGTCGACGGCCTCAGGATCATGGTCGAAGCCGGTGGCTGCGCCGGGCTTAAATACAATATGGGCCTCGTCAGCGGCAGCGAGCCGGAGGACACCGTGATCGAGCGCGAGGGCGTGCGCGTGCTCGTCGATCACAAGAGCCTCGAATATCTCGAAGGCACGACGATCGATTTCGTCATCGCGCTGGAAGGCTCCGGCTTCACCTTCGAGAATCCGAATGCCAAGTCAAGCTGTGGCTGCGGCAAGTCGTTCGCTTGATTCTTCGCTCGATCATTCAACACGCGAGAAGTGAAACCATGCTGGTCGAATCCCAGGGCATCGTCGAAGCGCCGTCGCAGATGAGCGAGCGCGAGCGGATCATCCGGGCCGTGATCGAGGAGGTCCGTCCGAACCTCAAGCGCGACGGCGGCGATTGCGAGCTCGTCGAGATTGATGGCAACAAGATCATGGTCAAGCTCGCCGGCGCCTGCATCTTCTGCAAGCTCGCCAGCGCGACGCTCGAGGGCATCCAGGCGCGCATGATCGAAAAGCTCGGCGAGTTCGTTCGCCTCGTTCCGGTGGCCGGCGCAGCCAAGGCGCGGCATTAAGGAGCGGTCTTGCGTCCGGTCTATCTCGACAACAACGCGACGACCCGTGCGGATCCTGAGGTCGTCGCCGCGATGTTGCCGTTCTTCTCGGAGCAGTTCGGCAATGCGTCGTCCTCGCATGCGTTCGGCAGCGAGGTGGCCAGCGCCGTGAGACAGGCGCGCAAGGGCCTGCAGGCGCTGTTAGGGGCCGCCTTCGACCACGAGATCGTCTTCACGTCGGGCGGCACGGAATCCGATAACAGCGCGATCCTGTCGGCGCTGCAAACCCAGAGCGGCCGCGACGAGATCGTCACGACGGCGGTGGAGCATCCCGCAATCCTGTCGCTGGTCGAGTATCTCAGGGACAAGCGCGGCCTCGCGGTGCACCTGATCGGCGTCGATGCGGCCGGTTGCCTCGATCTCGAGGCCTACAAGCGCGCGCTCGGGCCCCGCACTGCGATCGCCTCGGTGATGTGGGCCAACAACGAGACCGGCACGCTGTTCCCGATTCCGGAGCTGGCGAAGCTCGCACATGACGCCGGTGCGCTGTTTCATACCGATGCCGTTCAGACTGTCGGCAAGGTCGCGATCGATTTGAAAGCTGCCGGCGTCGACATGCTGTCGTTGTCGGGCCACAAGCTGCACGGCCCCAAGGGTATCGGTGCGCTGTATGTCAGAAAGGGCACGCCGTTCGCGCCGCTGGTGCGCGGCGGCCCGCAGGAGCGCCGCCGCCGCGGCGGCACCGAGAACGTGCCTGCGATCATCGGTCTCGGCAAGGCGGCCGACCTCGCCGGACAACATCTTGCCGACGAGCAGGGCCGGGTGCGCGTGCTGCGCGACCGGCTGGAGCAGGGCATCATCCAGGACGTCGGCCATTGCGCCGTGCTGGGCGATATCGAGCACCGGCTGCCCAACACGTTGAACATCGCCTTCCAGCATCTCGAAGGTGAGCCGATCGTGATGCGCCTGAATCAGGCGGGCATCGCGGCTTCGCTCGGCTCGGCCTGCGCGTCCGGCTCGATGGAGCCGTCGCATGTGCTGCGCGCGATGAACGTGCCGTCGGATCTGCTCCGCGGCGCCGTCCGCTTCTCGCTATCGCGCGACACCACCGACGACGACATCACGCGCGTGCTGCAGGTCCTGCCCGACATCGTCGCCAGGCTGCGTGAGACCTCGCCGGCCTGGCTGCAGCATCATCCTTCACAATCGGCGGCCCCCCTTCGATCCACGGAGCTCACGTAATGAAAGTCATGATCCGCCGCTCGCCGGAAACGGGCCTGTCGATCTACGTCCCCAAGAAGGACCTCGAGGAGCCCATCGTCGAGTCCGAGCACGAGTCCTTGTGGGGTGGCTGGATTCGCATCGCCAATGGCTGGGTGCTCGAACTGCCGCAGATGGCCGCCGACACGCGGCTGCCGATCACGATCAATGCGCGCAAGCGCGGTGGCGAAGGGGACGAGTGATGAATGCGCCGCTTCCTCATATCGACATCGTCAGACAGGCTGATGCCGAAGCCCTGCTCAAGGACGTCGTGGCCCGGCTGAAGGCCGGCAAGGTCGTTCCGTATCTCGGTCCCGGCGTCTCGGAGCAATCCGGCGCGGCGGTGCCGATGAATCCTGAAGCGCTGGCCGCGTTCTTCGGCACCAAGGTGGCGCTGCCGCGCCGCGCCAAGGGCAATGCGTGGGCTTCCGCGCAGCACATCGAGAGCACGCGCCACCGCTCGACGGTGACGGCGCTGATGGCTGAAGCCTTTGCCGCGCCCGTCGCGCCGACACCGCTGCAGCAGTATCTGGCGTCGCTGCCGCTGCCGATGGTCGTCGACAGCTGGTATGACGGCGCGATGCGGACGGCGCTCGCCGGGCGCGGCGATTGGGGCGAGGTGCAGGGCATCACGCGGGCCGGAATCGGCGAGGACCGCTGGTATCGCTTCTACGACGCTGCGGGCGCCGAGAGCGATCGTGAGAAGGCCGGAAGCTGGACCACGCTGCTCTACAAGCCGCATGGCGGGACCACGCCAGCCAAGAACTTCCTGATCACAGACGCCGACTATGTCGAGGTCCTGACCGACATCGACATCCAGACGCCGATACCCGACACGGTCAAGGACCGGCGCAC
This sequence comes from Bradyrhizobium sp. SZCCHNRI20481, assembly GCF_032485055.1. Lineage (NCBI taxonomy): Bacteria > Pseudomonadati > Pseudomonadota > Alphaproteobacteria > Hyphomicrobiales > Nitrobacteraceae > Bradyrhizobium > Bradyrhizobium sp. SZCCHNRI20481. The sequence continues at coordinate 53,472 of NZ_JAUEUE010000022.1, read as the reverse complement.
CGACCGAAGCTTCCTGTTCATCGGCTGCCGCTTCAACGACCAGTTGCTGCGCACCTATGGCCGTCAGGTGATCAAGCGCTCCGGCGCCGAGCATTACGTCCTGGTCGAGCCTGACTCATTGTCGAAGAACGAGCTGAAGTTCTTCATCGCCGAGCGGTTGACGCCGATCGCGATTCCGCTGGCCCGCGCGACCGAGATCATCATCGGCGGCTGAGCGAAACCACGACACCGGAAATCGAACAGCGCGGCCGCGAGCTGCGCTGTTTTGCCGTTCGTTCCTGTGTCCCAATTCGAGTCTGTAACGTTTCTAACAACGCCCGAAACGAGAGCCTTTCGCATGTTGGCAAGGCGACAGGCGCGAGGATCTGGCTAAGGCGTTGATAGTCTGACGAAATGATCTTGTACGCGGCGTGGCACGCGAGTTGCTGAACCCTAGCCCAAGGCGGTTTGCGGCTCGCCAGCAACGTAAGGAGCGGACATGGACGCGTCAGTGCAGCACGAACAGGCGACGATACCGGACGGCGACAAGCTGAGCTCGGTGATGCAGACCATCGCGGAACACAAGGGCTGCGGCACCTCGGGCGGCAGCGGCAAGGCGAGCTGCGGCTCGGGCGCCGGCGAGAACGACCTGCCGCCGGAGATATGGGAGAAGGTGAAGAACCATCCTTGCTACAGCGAGGAGGCGCATCATCACTACGCGCGCATGCACGTCGCCGTCGCGCCCGCCTGCAACATCCAGTGCAACTACTGCAACCGCAAATATGACTGCGCCAACGAGTCGCGTCCGGGCGTGGTCAGCGAGAAGCTGTCGCCGGAACAGGCCGCCAAGAAAGTGCTCGCTGTCGCCTCGACCATTCCGCAGATGACCGTGCTGGGCATTGCCGGTCCGGGCGATCCGCTCGCCAATCCGGAGAAGACGTTCAAGACCTTCGAGCTGATCGCTCGCACCGCCCCCGACATCAAGCTCTGCCTGTCGACCAACGGCCTCGCGCTGCCCGATCACGTCGACACCATCGCCGGCTTCAACGTCGATCACGTCACGATCACCATCAACATGGTTGATCCCGAGATCGGCGCCAAGATCTATCCGTGGGTGTTCTGGAAGCACAAGCGCTACACCGGCGTCGAAGCCGCCAAGCTCCTCACCGATCGGCAGCTGCAGGGGCTGGAGATGCTGACCGAGCGCGGCATCCTCTGCAAGGTCAACTCGGTGATGATCCCGGGCGTCAACGACAAGCACCTCGTCGAGGTCAACAAGGCGGTGAAGTCGCGTGGCGCCTTCCTGCACAACATCATGCCGCTGATCTCCTCGCCGGAGCACGGCACCGTGTTCGGCCTGACCGGCCAGCGCGGCCCGACCGCGCAGGAGCTGAAGGCGCTGCAGGACGAGTGCGAAGGCGAGATGAACATGATGCGGCATTGCCGGCAATGCCGTGCCGACGCGGTGGGCCTGCTCGGCGAGGACCGCTCCGCCGAATTCACCACCGACAAGATCATGGCGATGGAGGTGAACTACGACATCGACAGCCGCAAGGCGTATCAGGAGGCGGTCGAGCAGGAGCGTGTCGCCAAGGTCGTGGCGAAGCAGGAGGAGCTCGCCTCGCTCGCCGGCCAGTCCAGCGACATCAAGCTGCTGATCGCGGTTGCGACCAAGGGCTCGGGCCTGATCAACGAGCATTTCGGACACGCCAAGGAGTTCCAAGTCTACGAGCTTTCCACGGCCGGAGCCAAGTTCGTCGGTCACCGCCGCGTCGACCTGTACTGCCAGGGCGGCTATGGCGACGAGGACAGCCTGGAGACCGTCATCCGCGCCATCAACGACTGCCATGCGGTGTTCGTGGCCAAGATCGGCGGCTGCCCGAAGAGCGACCTGCAGGCCGCGGGCATCGAGCCGGTCGATCAGTTCGCCCATGAGTTCATCGAGAAGTCCGCGATCGCCTGGTTCAAGAGCTACCTCGACAAGGTGAACAGCGGCGAGATCCAGCACGTCGTGCGCGGTGACGCCGAAATTCGCCAGGGCGCCCTGATCTCGGCAGCGTGACATCAGACCCCGGCGGCGCCGTCGCGTCGCCGGGCCCCTTCGACAGGAGCCTTTGATGACCTTGAAGATCATTGCCTCGCAGTGCACGAGCTGCTCGGCCTGTGAACCCGAATGTCCGAACGTGGCGATCTCGGAGAAGAACGGCACCTTCGTGATCGATCCGAAGAAGTGCACGGAATGCATCGGCCATTTCGACGAGCCGCAATGCGCGGCGGTCTGCCCGGTCGACAACACCTGCGTGATCGACAATTCGTTCCCGCGCTACCAGCCGCCGGCTTGAGGAGAGCCAGATGAATTTCACCCTTACGCCAGCCGCGCAGAAGTTCATGCGCATGATGCTGCGGGCTGACGGCACTGCGGGCTCTGGCTTCCGTCTCGCGGTGTCGCCCGGCGGTTGCTCGGGACTTGCCGCCGATATCACCGTCCTCGCGACGCCGCAGCCCGGCGATGCGGTGGTTGAACGCGATGGCGTCAGGCTGTTCCTGCCGGCGGAGAGCCGTTTGCTGCTCGACGGCGTCACCATCGACTTCGCGGATACCGCGACGCAGACCGGCCTCGTGTTTCACGATCCGAAGCAGGTCTCGTGCTCGACCCATGCCTTGAAGGCGCTGGAGCACTAGGACAGCTCGCCATGCCCACCGACGCCCGGCCCAGCTCTCAGACCGCCATCGAGGACGCGCTGCTTGCCGACGCGCTGCTCGGCGGCGGCCTACCGGAGGAGGCCGAGTATCATCTGTGGCAGGCGGGCCAGAGCTATCATCTCGACGATGTCGCGGAGACGCATCTGAAAAAGGCGGAAGCGCTGGCGCCTGGGCATGCGGCGGTCCTGATCGGCTTCTACCGGTTCTATTTCTACAAGGGACGGCTCGCTGACGCGTTGCGCATCGCCAAGCGGTGCCTCGCCAAGGCGGCCGTCGAGAACCGCTTGCCGCCGCATTGGCGCGACGTTCGCGCCAGTCATGCCGAGTTCGGCAGCTATGACAACATGCTGCCGCGCTTCTTCATGTTCACCTTGAAGGGATACGCCTATTTGCAGATGCGCCTCGGCAATCTCGTCGAGGGACGGCTCGCGGTGCAAAAGCTGCTCGAGCTCGATCCCAGCGACAAGATCGGCGCACGCGTCCTGCTCGAGGTGGTCGACCGGGTGGAGCTCGACGATGAATGACGACATCGACGAGGCCATCGACTGGCAGGGTAACGAGATCAGTTGTGCAGGCTGCGAACACGCGCAGCTCAACGCATCCGGCGGCTGTCGCCTTCGGCACGCCTGCGTGCACGACCGCTACGCCCGCCGCATCGACCGCTTCTTCAACTGGAATCCGGCGCTCGCCAACGGCTACGTCAAGCATCCGCATTTCGAGGTGCGTGCTATCGCGGCCAAGCATGCCAGCCCGTTCTTTCTGCCTCCGCTGCTCGATGATCCCGAGGAGACGGTGCGCTGGAACGCTGCGCGGCGGCTGCCGAAGCGGCTGGTGCTGCGGCTGCGCCATGATCCGCATCGCGAGGTCCGCATCCGGATCGCGACGGTGCTCGATCCGGAAGATCTGATGCCGATGATGATGGACGACGACTATTACGTCCGTCTCGTCGTGGCGCGCCGCATCGTGCCGTCCGTGCTGGGCCGCATGATGGGAGACCCGGAGGCCGAGGTCCGCCGCGTCGTCGCGCGGCGCATCCCGAGCGACTGGCTGCTCGGCATGATCAGCGACCCCGATCCGCGAGTGCGGCTCGAGATCGCCGAGCGCCTCGCGCCGGATCTCCTCACCGCGATGCGCAAGGACGCCGATTGGCGGGTGCGTCACGAGGTGGCGAGCCGGATCGCGCTCAGTGAGCTCGCGGAGCTGGTGCGCGACGAGGACCCGCTGGTGCAGGAGATGGCGCGCGGCCGGCTCGCGAGCCGCTTCGGAGCTGCGATGGAGAAACCGGCATGAGCAACATCGTTCGTGACAGCGAGGTCGTGGAGTTGTCGGCGCCGCCGTATTTCACGTTTGGCGAGAAGGTCAAGGCGAAGCGCACGATCCGCAACGACGGCACCTATGCAGGCAAGGAGATCGGCGAGGTCCTCGCGAAGAAGGGCGAGATCGGCTACGTCGTGTCGATCGGGACCTTCCTGCAGCAGTTCTACATCTACGGCGTCGAGTTTCTCGAAAGCGGGAACCGCGTCGGCATGAAACGCAAGGAGCTCGAGTCCACCGTTCCCCGCGGGGAGGCCGAGGACGAGCTGCCGCTGCCGGGAGCATACAAGTCATGATCGAGCCGCGCCTGCCGAAATATCAATGGGGTCAGCGCGTGAAGGCGCTGATCGATCTCGTCAACGACGGTTCGTTCCCGAATGCGCCGGCCGAGGCCAAGCTCGTCGGCGTTGGCGACTTGGGCGAGATCGTCCAGGTCGGCACCCATACGGAAGCGAACATGCCGATCTATCTCGTCGAGTTCGGCGAGCAGCTGGTGGTGGGCTGTCTCGAAGAGGAGATCGTCCCGGTCTAAGGGAGATGATCAGCCATGGCCGCAACCGCGCTCAAGCCCAGGGTCATTCTGCCCGCACATCCCAACGAGCTGGATCGCAGGCGGATCGAGCGCGCGCTGAAGTCGCGCAAGCGCTATCGCTATGTCGAGCCGACGGTCTTGCCGGTCAACGAGGGGTATCACGTCAGGAGCCCGTGCTGCTCACGCAACATCGACAAGGACGGCGGGGTGATCGACGTCGCTTTGCTGCGTCACGATCCGGCGAATGCGATGTGGAAGCTGTTCTGGAGAGATCACGGCCAGGGAACGTGGGAGCTGCACAGCGTGCACAAGCGGTTGACCGCGGCGGTCGACGAGCTGAACGCCGACCCTGAGCGGATATTCTGGCAGTAGGACGAAGAGGACGGGTGACATGGCACTTGCCGAGCAGGAACTGAATGAGATCGAGCAGGTCCTCAATGGACCCGATGCCGGCAGCGCGGCGTTCGGCGAATTGCGCCGTCGCTTCCCCAAGCTGGTCCTGACGCGTTGCGATGCCTCCGACGTAACCGAACAGCCGTTCCGCAGCTACGCGGCGTTCGACCTGCATCTGCTCGATGCCAGCGACCATTGCGCCGGCGTGACCGACGATCCCGCGAAGGCCACCGGCCTGATCCTGGCCAGGCGGAGCTGATCATGACCAAGCCCTATCTGGTGCATGACGCCGATCGACAGGAGCAGGACGAGGCTGAGTTGACGCCGGTCGGTTTCGACTTCATCCCGTTGTCCGATCCTGACATCACGACGGCGGAGATCGCCGCCGTGGAGGCGACTTTGCGGTCGCCGCGGCTGTCCTGCGGTCCGCTCGTCGAGGAATTCGAAGCGGCATTCGCGGCCTATCTCGGCCGCAAATATGCCATCGCGGTGCCGAGCGGGACGCTGGGCCTGGTGCTCGTCCTCAAGGCTATGGGGATCGGCCCCGGCGACGAGGTGATCGCGTCGTCCTATTCGTTCCGCGAGGTCGCGCACGCGATCAGTATCGTCGGCGCTAAGCCGGTCTTCGTCGATATCGACTACTATTCGGGCACGCTGGCGCCAAGCAAGATCGAGGCGCGCCTCACTGAGAAGACCAAGGCAATCCTGGCCGGCAACACCAACGGGCATCCGGCCAAATGGTCGGAGCTGCAGGCGATCGCCAAGGCGCACAATCTGCCCCTGATCGAGGATTCGACCGAGGCGATCGGCTCGAAATATCAGGGCGCGCTGGTCGGCACCTTCGGCGTCGCGTCGGTGTTCGATTTCTCGCAGCCTTTTGCATTGACCTGCGGTGAGGGCGGCATGGTCGTCACGGATGACGTCGACATTGCGGTCGCCGTACGTCGCCACCGCTTGCACCGGCTGGACGAGCGCGGTTCGGTCGTGGTCAGCAGCAGCCCGTCCCACCAGGCTGTCATGAGCGACGTGACGGCGGCGCTGGGCCTCGCACAGCTGAGGCGAGTCGACGAGATCCTCGAACGCCGCAAGCTGATCGAGCAGATCTATTATAGCCAAGTGCAATCGTTCGAGGGAATCAAGGATCCCTATGTCGGGCCTGATGTCACCGAGGTGAACTGGTTCCTGTATCAGGTGCATCTGGGCACGCGGTTCTCGAAGTCGAGCCGCGATTCGATCGTCGAGGATCTCAGGGTCGAACAGGTCGAGGCGATCGCTTATTCCAATCCGCTGCATCTGCAACGACACTATTTCAACATGGGCTATCGGCGGGGCGACTATCTCGTGACCGAGAAGGTCGCCGATCGCGTCGTAGCCCTGCCGTTCCACGTCCACCTGACCACGGACCAGATCGCCTTCATCGTGGCGACCATGAAGGACGCATCGGTCAATGTCGGAGCGGGCGCGGCGATCTACTGACGAGTTCTGATCTCAAACTGGAAGAGGAGAATCCAAGTGGCGACATTGACGGTAATGCCATCAGGCAAGACGATCGAGGTGGGCGAGGGCACCACCATTCTCGCGGCGCTGCTCGGCGCCGAGGTCGACATCCAGCACAAATGCGAGGGCCAGGCGAAGTGCGGCTCCTGTCACATCTTTCTGCAGGAGGGACGCAAGGGCGTGTCGAAGGTCTCCAAGCTGGAGAACGAGAAGCTCGACACCATCGTCGGCGTCGGCTCGAAATCCCGGCTCGCGTGCCAGGCGACCATCCTGGGCACCGAGAACGTCAAGATCGAGTTGCTCGGCTTTGGCTCGGGTCTGTAACAGGAGGATCAGATGGACAATGTGACGCTCCATGTCCGCTTTGCCAATGACGGCACGGTGGCTGAAATCAGCGAGCGGCCGGTCGGCCTGACGCCGCAGCAATGGTTCGACAAGTTGAGTGAGGCGATCGGAATGAAGGCCTATCAGACCTTCGCCGGCGGCCGCGGCGTGTTTAAGGTGGCGCGCGACCAGATCGAGGCCTTGAAGACCGCAGCCGTGTCGTGACGGCTGCACTGCGGACTCATGCTTGAAGCGGCTGCGTAATGACGGATACAGGGCGGGATTGCCGGTTCTTCGTCTCGTATACGGGCATCAAGCTGCCGCTGCGGCTGGTCACGGCGATCGCGCCGGAGCAGCTGTCGAACCGCAACACCTTCATCCGCGGCTATTTCGATGCCGCGGGTGCGCTCACCGGATTCGAAAAGATCGTCTATGGTGAGATCGAGCTCACGCATCGCTACAGCTACCATGCCAATGGGGCGCTGAGCCGGGCCGAGATCGTGATGCTCGACGAGGATCCGGTGACGCTCAATTTCGACGAGAACGGCGTCCCTGTCGCTGGACAGGCCGCTGCGTGAGGAGGAGGGATCGTGACCGTCGCCAAGCTGATCGAGGCTCTTGCCAGCATGCCGAAGGACGCTATCGTGTTGATGGACAACGGCGGCGGATTGTCGCGTGTCGATACGCTGGAGCTTGTGGACGAGCAGGGACCCGGCGCCCCGGCTGAGGTCATCCTGCAGCCGAGCTTGGACGAGTAGAGACAGGAACGGCCGGATGGCGGACGCTGGGACTTCAGAGACTGGAACTCCGGGCGCAGGGCCGGTCGCGACCCCCTATGAGCGGATCGGCGGTGCCGTCGTGGTCGACCGTCTCGTCGAATCCTTCTACCATCGAATGGATACTTTGCCCGATGCCAAGGGCATCCGCGCCATGCACGGCAGCAATCTCGGGCCTATCAAGCACATCCTGAAGCGCTATCTCTCCGAATGGCTTGGCGGCCCCAAGCTGTACTCGCCCGAGAAAGGCCATCCGCGGCTGCGCCAGCGTCACATGGGCTTTGCCATCGGCAATGCCGAGCGCGACGCCTGGCTGCTGTGCATGCGCGGCGCGCTCGAGGAGACGGTGACCGACGTCCAGGCGCGGCACGACGTCGACGCCGCCATGACGAAGCTCGCCGACTGGATGCGCAACCAGGCCGGCAACCCGCACGATGCTCGCGCCGCGCGGCCATAGGCCTGCGGTTGCGTCATTGCGAGGAGCAAGGCGACGAAGCAATCCAGAATCGTCGTGTTGCGCTAGATTGCTTCGCTGCGCTCGCAATGACGGAGACTGCGCCGACGCCTAGGGTGGGCAAAGCGAAGCGTGCCCACCGCGACTCCATCAGCCGATGATAGCCGATGGAATGATGGGCACGGCGAGCTTCGGGCAAGCCTAGCAATTGCCGCCGGTGGCGCCTTTGCCCACCCTACGGCTCCGGAACGGCCGAGCTAATACAATGGCACGCCGAAGAAGTTCTCGTCGTCGCCGCCCCAGGCGCGGTGTAGCGCCAGGGCGTTCTGCCATTGCATCATCTCGGCCTCGCTGGCATTGCGATGCGTGATCCTGCCGTCCGGCACCTCGGCGAGCAGAAAAGGCTTGCCGTTGCGGATGAAGCGGTTGAGATCCTTGGTGTCGTTGGGGCGCACGACGCAACGTGGCCGCTCGTCGATGAGGATGGTGGTCGGCAGCATCGCGGCGCTCTCACTCCATCGGATTGTCAATCAGCCGGCGGTCCCATGTCGTCGTCGGCTTTCTTCTTCTTTTTCTTGTCGGTCTTGGCCAGCGCATAGGCGCCGGCGTTCTTCAGCGTGATCGGCGGCTGCCCGACGATATATTGCGAGATCCACGCCAGGGTCCGGTCATGTGCCAGCGTGGCTGCAGATTCATCATAAGTCTCGCCGTCACCGTCGAACGCATGCGCGGCATTCGGATAGGAGAACGCGCTGACCTCGGGATGATAGGCGCGGAACATGGTCACCTCCGCGAACGGCACGACGATGTCGGCCTCGCCGAAATGGAGCAGCGTCGGAATCTTGCGCTTGGCGCCGGCCGCGTTGACGACACCTGTCGCGTAGTAACTCACCGCGCAGGCCACACCGGAGACGCGGTTGGCCGCGTCGTAGGCGAGACCGCCCCCGGCGCCGAAGCCGACCACCGCCACCTTGCCGCATTCCTTGACGCTGTCGACCGTTGACTGGATCTCGGCGAGCAGCGGCGCTGCCGGGTCCGGCACGGTCTTGGCCGGCTCGCCCTCCGTTGCCGCGTCGATCGCCGCAGGAGGCGACAGCTCCGGCGCAATCACGACATATCCGCTGGCCGCAAAGGCATCGGCGACCTTGCGCAGCTTGCCGGCAGCGCCGGTGCCATCCGGCAGGACGACGATCGCCCCCTTCGGCGCATCGGCTGGATCGGCACGAAACGCCTGAAAGGTATGGCCGTCGCTGGCGGTCAGCTTGATCGTGCTCTCCGTAGGCATGTGATGCTCCTGCTCCTGTTGGCGCGGCTCGCGCGCGTTACAACAAACCCAGCTCCAGCGCGGTCTCTTCGGACATGCGCGACTTGTCCCATGGCGGCTCGAACACGAGCGTGACTTTCACCGACGCGACGCCGTCGACGGCCTGTACGGCGTCCTCCACCATGCGGACGATCTCGCTTGCGACCGGGCAGCCAGGCGCCGTCAGGGTCATGTCGATCTCGACGACGCCGCCGCCCTCGTGCGCGATTCGATAGACCAGGCCGAGATCGTAGACGTTCACCGGAATTTCCGGGTCGTAGACCGTCCGCAACGCGGCAATCACGCTCTCGGCGGCATTCCGGGAGCCGCTCGCTACGGCGTTCTGTGCCGGGGAAGGAGAGGGCGGGGCGTGCATCGTCATCATGCGTTGGTTCCTCTCATGATCCTGGTTCGCACCGGGGGATGGTCGTTGGAATTCGTGTCATGTTCGCTCTGCTCATGCTTGGCGTCGCCTCAATCAGAACCGAGCCCCTCGGCCAGCGCGGCGACGACCGGCCATCCGACGGCGCCGGCGGGATCCAGTCGCCGCAGCGCCGCGAGCATTTCGGCAGCCCCCTCGGAATCAGTCTTGCGCAGATGAATGAAGGCGAGTGCCTTCAGTGTGTAGAGCGCGAAGCGGCCGGCGCCATCCGGCAGCGGATCATGCGGCGTCCAGTGCCGCCAATCACGTGGCCAGCCGGCTTGGCGCGCCGCTTCCGCAAGGCCCAGCTCGGCGACCGCCTCTGCCTCGTCGAGATGGCCTTGATAGGTGTGAATCTTGTACAGACAGAAGTAGGTCGGCAGCTGCTGCGGAGCGGTCGCCAGCGCCTGGCGAAACAGCCGGTCCGCCTGCGCGTGGTCGCGGCGGTACGCCGCCACGCCCTGTTGCAGCAGCGCATCGATCTCCTGCGGCAGATCGCCGAAGTTGATCGTGTCGGGTTCGCTGACGAGTTCGAGCATCTGCATTGACCTCGATCAAATCACTGCAAGACGCGGACCGTTTTCGAGCGGGTGCAGCGGCGCCAGAGTCGGTACAAGGCGGGGTGGAAGAACGGGCCGATGTTGGATTTTGAACGCGGCCTCTTCGCTGCCCCGTGGCTGATGTAGCAAAGACGACGCAACGCGGGCGGTTTGGCCTGGGCAAGTCGTCAGATGCCGACGAGCCGGCGATTGCCGCCCGCAAATGACTGGTTCGGAGCTTGCATGAGGCCTTCATCAATCCAGCGGGAGTGGCAGCGATGGCGATGGCAGCAACGGATATCGAGCGTCTGATCAAGGAGGCGTTCCCGGATGCCGTCGTCCTGATCGAGGATCTGGCAGGCGATGGCGACCATTATTCGGCGCGCGTCACCTCACAGGCTTTCGTTGGAAAGAGCCGGGTGCAACAGCATCAGATGGTCTATTCGGCTCTCAAGGGCCAGATGGGCGGCGTGCTGCATGCGCTGGCGCTCGAGACGTCATTGCCGAAGTGATCGTTGCGATCCGGCTGATCGGTCGCATTCAGGGAAAGGATCCAGTCTATGTCGACATCCGAACGCATTCAGAAGCTGATCGACAGCAATGATGTCGTGCTGTTCATGAAGGGCGTGCCGGCCGCGCCGCAATGCGGCTTCTCCGCCGCGGTGGCGCAGATCCTGGCCAAGCTGGACGTGGCTTACGAGAGCGTCAACGTGCTCGCCGATCCCTTCATTCGCGAGGGCATCAAGGAGTTCTCCAACTGGCCGACCATTCCGCAGCTTTATGTGAAGGGCGAATTCGTCGGCGGCTGCGACATCGTGCGCGAGATGTTCCAGGCCGGCGAGCTCGCGACGCTGTTCGCCGACAAGGGTATCAAGGCGCCTGCGTCATGAGCGATTCTGATGTTGTCGAGGCGGATGATTCATTCGAGATTCCGCAGCTCTACAAATACCACGCCTTCGTCTGCCTGACGCAGCGTCCGCCCGGACATCCGCGCGGCAGCTGCGGCGCGCTCGGCGTACAGCCGCTGTGGGACCGGCTGACCAAGACCATCGAGGCGCAGCGGCTGACGGACATCGGCGTCACCGCGGCCGGCTGCTTCGGCTTCTGCAGCGCGGGACCGATGATGGTGGTCTATCCGGACGGCGTCTGGTATCGGCCGACCGGGCCCGAGGATATCGACGAGATCGTCGAATCCCACTTCAAGCAGGGCAAGCGCGTCGATCGCCTGGTCATGGTGTTGAAGCGCTGAGCTTGCAGAACGGAGCCGCTCAACGCGGCTCCGGACAAGGTGTCGACCCCTCCGGACGCGTGCAGCCCTGGACATCGTCCAGATCGTCGCCCTGCCGGAGCAGCGAGATCACGGGTTCACGATCGAAGCCGGCGCAGCACCGGCCGCCGGCTTCGATCAATGGCCGACGGATCAGCAGCGGATCCTCGAGCATCAGGTCGATCGCTGCGACGGCTTCGATTGTCTCTGGCTCGATCGCTCCCGATTTCACGCGCGGCGAGGCTGGATTGAACCAGCTCCAGACGGGCGTCCCGGCGAAATACGCCCGCAGCCGCTCGCCGGTCCAGGGCTCGGTCAAGAGATTCCTGGCGACGACATCGTGGCCGGCGCGTGCCAGCATCAGCTTCTGCCGGGCGTTGGTGCCGCAGCCCGGCTTCTCATAGAAGACGACGGTCGTCACGTCAGGCGCCGCCGAGCTGGACCAGCTGCGCGCCGCCGGCGCGGCCGAGAATGGTGTCGACCTTCTTGCGCACCGACTCGATCGTAAGCGGCTTGACCACGGCGCCATGCGCGCCGGCCTTGAGACCTTCGATCGCGATCGCCTCGTCGGCCTTGGCGGTCACGATCAGAATCCGCACGCCTTTGAACTTCGCCAGGATTTCGCGGACGAGCTCGGGGCCGCGTTGCTTCAAGAAGGAAACCCCGAGCAGCACTACGTTCGGTGCCAGCCAATCGACGCCCTTCTCATACGCCTCCTCTGGCGTCGCCAATTCATGTGTCTCGATTTCATCGTGCAACATGAACTGCAGGGCCGCGCGCGTGATCTCGTCGTCATCGATCACGAACACGCGCCGCTGGTCCACCGCCTTGGCCGTTTCCACTCCGATCTGCATTGCATCCTCCTCAACGTTGTCAGCGTCTGTGCCGCAGGGCTGCGGAGGGGGATCTAGCAAATCTCGTTCCGGGTCCTGCACGGCTGAAACGGCGCAGCCGTTGTGTCGTTTCAGACAGGGCTGCGTGTCGTCGCATCTTGCGAAGCATTCCGATGTCGGGTTTGCAACAACCCGCAATCGCGTCCGGATTGCTCGGCATCTCCTTTGAAACATGATCGTTTTGGCGCTGTGCGCGTGCTGGCACAGCGGTTGCAAAACTGCGCTCAGGCAATGGTTGAGGGCTGAGTGCACGCCGACGCTTCGGACGAGCGATGCTCTCCTTCCCAACAACCCGTCTGCCGGTTCGGACACAAAGAGGACGCGGTCACGCTCTGCTGCAAGCGGGCGCGACATAGGCAATCGGTTGATGGAGAGCAGAATGTCATCACTGCGACAAATCGCATTCTACGGCAAAGGCGGCATCGGCAAGTCGACGACGTCGCAAAATACCCTGGCCGCGCTGGCCGAGATGGGTCACCGGATCCTGATCGTCGGCTGCGATCCGAAAGCGGATTCGACCCGCCTGATCCTGCACGCCAAGGCGCAGGACACGATTCTGAGCCTGGCCGCTGCCGCGGGCAGCGTCGAGGACCTCGAGATCGAAGAGGTCATGAAGGTCGGCTATCGCGACATCCGTTGCGTCGAGTCCGGTGGTCCGGAGCCGGGCGTCGGTTGCGCCGGCCGCGGCGTCATCACATCGATCAACTTCCTGGAAGAGAACGGCGCCTATGAGGACATCGACTACGTGTCCTACGACGTGCTCGGCGACGTGGTCTGCGGCGGCTTCGCGATGCCGATCCGCGAGAACAAGGCGCAGGAGATCTACATCGTGATGTCCGGCGAGATGATGGCGATGTATGCCGCCAACAACATCTCCAAGGGCATTCTGAAATATGCGAATTCCGGCGGCGTGCGCCTGGGCGGCCTGGTCTGCAACGAGCGCCAGACCGACAAGGAGCTGGAGCTGGCGGAGGCGCTGGCGAAGAAGCTCGGCACCCAGCTGATCTACTTCGTGCCGCGCGACAACATCGTGCAGCACGCCGAGCTGCGCCGCATGACCGTGCTGGAATATGCGCCGGACTCGGTCCAGGCCGGCCACTACCGCTCGCTGGCCCAGAAGATCCACGTCAACGCCGGCAAGGGCATCATCCCGACCCCGATCACGATGGACGAGCTCGAAGACATGCTGATGGAGCACGGCATCATGAAGGCCGTCGACGAGAGCCAAATCGGAAAGACTGCCGCCGATCTCGCCGCAACGGCTTAAGCAGTCTTGGTACCGGCCTTCCTCCCGTCGGAAGGCCGGTACCTCATCGCATGTCCCGCCGGCAGGCGGCAGGGGATCACGCTATGACCATCGCAATCGTGGGCGTCTCGGAGTCCGTTGCCGCTGGCCTGCAACCGTCGCCGCGCAACGGCTCCTTCGAAGAGGACAGGCGGCACCACGGCCGCCAGATCTACCGCCTGCTGACCGGCGTCGATCCCGACGATGCGCTGATCGACAGCGACATCGGTTTCGACCGTCACGTCATCGCATCGATCCTCGCCGTTTCAGCGATGGAGCATGGCGCGCTGGCGGAGCGAGCCGGGCTTTCGACCGTCGAGCTGATCGCACTGCTGGCGCAGCTGTTTCCTGCAGCCTCGATCGACTCCTCATGGCTGCCGATCACCGGGGCCGTGGCCGCGCCGGACGACGACGAAATCGCGATGGTGCGCGATCTGCTCGCCGCGCAGCGCTCCACGGACGGCGAGGTCGGCCGCTGGCTCGCAGCCATGGTGGCGCGTCGCGCGATGGAGCCCAACCATCTCTGGGAAGACCTGGGCCTGCGCGAGCGCTCCGAGCTGTCGCGGCTCCTGACGCGTCATTTCGCGCCGCTCGCAAGCCGCAACACCAAGAACATGCGCTGGAAGCGCTTCTTCTACCGCATGCTGTGCGAGGACGACGGCTTCGTCATGTGCACGACGCCGGTCTGCACCCAGTGCAACGATTTCGCGCTCTGTTTCGGCGAGGAGAGCGGCGAGAGCCGGATGGCCGAGCGGCGACGCGATGTGGCGCTGCAGGAGGCGGCGGGCGCCGCGATGTGAGTTCGAGGACCGTGACGATGTTGATGGACAGCCAGCTTCGATCCCCGTGCAACTCCGACGGCGGACCTTGTCCCCAGGCAGAGACCTGCGAAGCTGGCGAGATCCTGATGCGTCGATGCGAGGATGCGCTGCGTCGGGCCGGGTTGCGTCCCACCCAGCAGCGTCAGCAACTGAGCCGGATTCTGTTCGGCAGCGGTGACCGCCACATCACCGCCGATGCGCTCTATGGCGCCGCCGTCGCCACCGGCATGAAGATCTCGCAGGCCACCATCTACAACACGCTCAATCAGTTCGTGGAGCTCGGGCTACTGCGGCAGATCGGCGTGGACGGCTCGAAATCGTTCTTCGACACTAATACGACCGTGCATCCGCACTTCTTCTATGAGGACGAAGGCGAGCTCGTCGATGTGCCCGAGCATGTCGCGTTCGAGCAGCTGCCGGAGCCGCTGCCGGGCTATCGCATGGAGCGGATTGACATCGTCATCCATCTGCGCCGCAGACGCCACGCCTGACGGCAGCGCAGGTCGCCGCGGCTTGGCGCTGGGCGACCGAGTCACTTCACCTCGACGTCTGATTCCCGACCCTGTTACGAATCCGACAATCCGTTTTCGCGCAAAAAGTGAAGTAAATTCAATTGATTAGATTCGGGTCCGGCGGTGGCATGGCCGTTGCTGAGTGAATTGCTGGCCGTGATGGAGCGTCGTGCTTCTGGCGGCCGCACACAGGTTGCGACGGAGCGAGTGAATGCCAGACGTCTCCGGACAGCGCGGGCCCAGGAATGCCCGAGAGGCCGGCTCTGCCCACGGGGGCACGGTCTCGGGGAGCCCGATGCCCCGGGTCATCCTGAACGATACCACGCTCCGCGACGGCGAGCAGGCGCCGGGCGTCGCCTTCGCCCTCGGAGAGAAGGTCGCGATCGCCCGTGCGCTTGCCCGTGCCGGCGTTCCCGAGATCGAGGCCGGCACCCCGGCGATGGGGGCCGACGAGATTGCTGCGATCAAGGCGATCGTCGAGGCCGGTCTGCCCGCGACCATCATCGGCTGGTGCCGGATGCGCGAGGCGGATGTCGATGCGGCGATCGCGGCCGGCGTCTCGATGGTGAATGTCTCCATCCCGACATCCGATGTGCAGATCGCCGCCAAGCTCGGTGGCAGCCGCAGCGCCGCGTTGGAGCTGCTCAAGCGCGTGGTCGGCCATGCGCGGAGCCGCGGACTGGCCGTTGCCGTCGGCGGTGAGGATTCGTCGCGCGCCGATGTCGGCTTTCTCGCCGAGGTGATCGCGACCGCGAAGTCGCTCGGCGCCCGGCGCTTCCGCGTTGCCGATACCCTGAGCGTGCTCGATCCCGAGGCGACGTCGGCGCTGGTCGGCGCCTTGCGAGCGACCACGGACCTGGAGATCGAGTTTCACGGCCATGATGATCTCGGTCTTGCCACCGCCAACACGCTGGCGGCGGTCAAGGCGGGCGCGACCCATGCGTCGGTCACCGTGATCGGCCTCGGCGAGCGCGCCGGAAATGCTCCGCTGGAGGAGGTCGCGGTCGCGCTGCGGCAGCTCTACCGGCGCGAGACCGGCATCGTGCTGGCCGAACTCGATCACGTCGCCAATGTCGTGGCGGCCGCCGCGGCGCGCGCCATTCCACTCAACAAGGCCATTGTCGGCGAGCACGTCTTCACCCATGAATCCGGCATTCACGTCGACGGGCTGCTGAAGGATCAGCGCACCTATCAGGCCCTCGATCCGGGACTGTTCGGCCGCTCCAACCGGATCGTGATCGGGAAGCATTCCGGGCTGTCGGCGATCACCTCGCTGCTGTCGGATCTACGCCTGCCGGCGAGCGTCGACCAGGCCCAGCGCATCCTGGCGCGCGTGCGCAGGCATGCCGTCACTCACAAGGGGCCAGTGCCGAAAGAGGCCGTTGCGGCCATCTGGCGCGAAGTCTGCGATCACCCGCTGGCGAGCTTTGCCTGATCATGAGCGACATCGTCGACGCACCCATTGCAAAGCCGATCGTCGCCGAGCTGAGCCGGCCCTCGCTGCTCCGCCTGATCCGCGAGGACATTGCGTGTGTCCGCTCGCGCGATCCGGCGGCGCGCAGCGAAATCGAGACGCTGCTGACCTATCCCGGCATTCACGCGCTGATCTGGCACCGCCTGGCGCATCGGCTGTGGATTCGCGGCTGGCGTTTTCCGGCACGCTTGTTGTCGTGGCTCGGACGTTTCCTGTCGAATGTCGATATCCACCCGGGCGCGGAGATCGGGCGCCGCTTCTTCATCGACCACGGCGCCTGCGTCGTGATCGGCGAGACGGCAGAGGTCGGCGACGACGTCACGCTCTATCACGGCGTCACCCTGGGCGGCACGTCGTGGTCGCCGGGCAAGCGGCATCCGACGCTGGAAAGCGGCGTCGTCGTCGGCGCCGGCGCCAAGATCCTCGGACCGATCACGATCGGACCGCGCACCCGCGTCGGTGCCAACTCCGTCGTCATTCAGAGCACGCCGCCCGATGTCACCGTGGTCGGCATCCCCGCCAAGGTGGTGCGGCCGGAGTTCACCCATCGGCGAACCGTCGGACGCATCGACCTGGATCATCATTTGATGCCTGATCCGGTCGGTGAGGCTCTTTCCGTGATGCTGGACCGGATCGAATTCCTCGAAGCGCAGCTCGCTCACATCAGGCAAAAGATGCGCCAGGGACCGCCGCTTCCGGCGCCGACCTCTTTCTGCGAGGTTGATCCGATCTTGAGCCAAGGAGCAAAGCAATGACTGCGGCATCGCCGAACGTTCTGGACGAACTGAAGAAGACCTCCGCTGCCGAGGAGTTCTTCAAGCTGCTCGGTGTCGACTACGATCCCAAGGTGCTCAACGTCTGCCGGCTGCATATCCTCCGGCGAATGGGGCAGTATCTCGTCAGCGAGGACTTCTCTGACGTTTCCAACGAGGATGTCGCAGCCCGCTGCAAGTCGTTCCTGGAGCAGGCCTATCAGGACTTCCTCGTCTCCACGCCGCTCGATCAGCGGGTGTTCAAGGTGCTCAAGGAGGCGGTGGCGCCGCCGAAACCGGCTCCAAAGCCGTTCGTGTCACTGACGACGCTCAAGTAACGGACGAACTGACGATCACTCCTACGAGCGCCGCCAGCACGACTGGCGGCGTTTCCGCTTTCAGGCGAGCCGTGCGCTTTCAAGCTCCTGTCGCATTCCCGACGCGTGTTGCTTGCGACGTGTCGGGCCTTGGCGGCGAGTTCTCAGCAACAGAGATCAGGTTCATGCGCCAAGGTGTTGAATCCGTGCCGATAATCATTGCGGCCGAAACTGGTACGACAATTGCTGTCCTGATCGCAGACCTACACACCGGAGTGATCGCATGCATATCGTCGTCTGCATCAAGCAGGTTCCGGACTCAGCGCAGATCCGCGTTCATCCGGTGACCAACACCATCATGCGCCAGGGTGTGCCGACCATCATCAACCCCTACGACCTGTTCGCGCTCGAGGCGGCGCTGCAACTGCGCGACAAGTTCGGCGGTGAAGTGACCGTGCTGACCATGGGACCGCCGTCCGCCGAGGACTCGCTGCGCAGGGCGCTGACCTACGGGGCCGACCGCGCCGTGCTGCTGACCGATCGCTTCTTCGCCGGCGCCGATACGCTGGCGACCACCTATGCGCTGGCGACAGCCATTCGCAAGGTCAGCGAGACCTTTGGCGCGCCCGACATCGTGTTCACCGGCAAGCAGACGATCGACGGCGACACCGCGCAGGTCGGCCCGGGCATCGCCAAGCGGCTGGGCCTGCTGCAACTCACCTATGTGGCGAAGATCCGCGAGGTCGATCCGGTGGCGCGCACGATCGAAGCCGAGCGTCGCTCCGAGGGTGGTGTTCAGGTGCTGAAGACCAAGCTGCCGTGCCTGGTGACGATGCTGGAGGCGACCAACGAGATCCGCCGCGGCGCCATGGCCGATGCGCTCCGTGCAGCGCGCGCGCAGATCGTCACCTGGAGCGCCAAGGACGCCGGCGTCGAGGACATCTCGAAGTGCGGCCTGAAGGGATCGCCGACCATCGTGAAGCGGGTCTTCGCGCCGTCGGCCCGGGCGGAGAAGGCAACCATGGTTGACTTCTCGAGTCGCGCGCCGGCCGACGCCCTGATCGAGGAATTGTTCAAGCGGCAGCCGAAGCTCGAAGCCGAACTGACGACGTCAGCGCACGGCTTCTGATCCATACGGCTTTTGACGGACCAAGGGACGACGATCATGAGCGAACCCACCAAAGCACCGCCCGCCGCAGCCGGTCGCGCCGCGACCAAGAAGGAGCTGCCGGAGCATTTCAAGGCCTACAAGCACGTCTGGGTGTTCATCGAGCAGGAGCGCGGCCAGGTTCACCCGGTGTCCTGGGAACTGATGGGCGCCGGACGCAAGCTTGCCGACAAGCTGAAGGTCGATCTCGCGGCCGTCGTGATCGGGCCTCCCGGAGAAGCCGTGCAGCACGCTGCCGCGGAGTCGTTCTGCTATGGCGCCGATCTCGCCTACATCGTCGCGGACGGCGTTCTCACCGACTATCGCAACGAAGCCTACACCAAGGCGCTGACCGACGTCGTCAACACCTTCAAGCCTGAGATCCTGCTGCTCGGCGCCACCACGCTCGGCCGCGACCTCGCGGGCTCCGTCGCGACGACGCTGCTCACCGGTCTGACCGCCGACTGCACCGAGCTCGACGTCGATGCCGACGGCTCCCTGGCCGCGACGCGGCCGACCTTCGGCGGCTCGCTGCTCTGCACGATCTACACGCTGAACTATCGGCCACAGATGGCGACCGTCCGCCCGCGCGTGATGCCGATGCCGGACCGCGTCGAGAAGCCCGCGAGCCGCATCATCGAGCACAAGCTCGGTCTCGTGGAAGAGGACATCGTCACCAAGGTGCTGTCCTTCATTCCGGATCGCGATTCGGCCAAGTCCAATCTTGCCTATGCCGACATCGTCGTGGCCGGCGGGCTCGGGCTTGGCTCGCCGGAGAACTTCCAGCTCGTCAAGGGGCTCGCTTCGGTGCTCGGCGCCGAATTCGGCTGCTCGCGGCCGCTGGTGCAGAAGGGTTGGGTGACCTCCGATCGGCAGATCGGCCAGACCGGCAAGACCATCCGGCCCAAGCTCTACATCGCCGCAGGCATCTCCGGCGCGATCCAGCATCGGGTCGGTGTCGAGGGTGCCGACCTGATCGTTGCCATCAACACCGACAAGAACGCGCCGATCTTCGACTTCGCGCATGTCGGCATCGTCACCGATGCGATCCGGCTGCTGCCGGCGCTCACCGAGGCATTCCGCGCACGTCTGTCGCCGCATTCGCGCGACCGCATCGCGAGCTAGGCACCAGAGAGGGAGCAGGGCAATGATCGAGGAACGGTTCGACGCGATCGTCGTGGGGGCCGGTATGGCCGGCAATGCTGCTGCGCTGACCATGGCCAAGCGCGGCATGAAGGTGCTGCAACTCGAGCGCGGCGAATATTCCGGCTCGAAGAACGTGCAGGGCGCGATCCTCTACGCCGACATGCTGGAGAAGCTGATTCCGGACTTCCGCGAGGAAGCACCGCTGGAGCGGCATCTGGTCGAGCAGCGCTTCTGGATGCTCGACGACAAGTCGCATGTCGGCCTGCACTACAAGTCGGACGACTTCAATGAGGAGAAGCCGAACCGTTACACGATCATCCGTGCCCAGTTCGACAAATGGTTCTCGTCCAAGGTCAAGGAAGCCGGCGCCACCGTGCTGTGCGAGACGACCGTGACCGAGCTGGCGCAGGATGCCTATGGCAAGGTGATCGGCGTCAAGACCGACCGGCGCGATGGCGAGATCCATGCCGACGTGGTCGTGCTCGCGGAAGGCGTCAACGGCCTGCTCGGGACTCGCGCCGGCCTGCGTGAGCGGCCGAAGCCGGAGAACGTCGCGCTGGCTGTGAAGGAGATGCACTTCCTGCCGCGCGAGACGATCGAGGCGCGCTTCAACCTGAAGGGCGACGAAGGTGCCGTCATCGAGGCCGTCGGCACGATTTCCCGCGGCATGACCGGCATGGGCTTCATCTATTCCAACAAGGAGTGCATTTCGCTCGGCATCGGCTGCCTCGTCTCCGACTTCCAGAAGACCGGCGAGACGCCATACGGCCTGCTCGAGCGGTTCAAGCAGCATCCGTCGGTGGCGCCGCTGATCGAGGGGTCGGAAGTCAAGGAGTACTCGGCGCACCTGATTCCCGAGGGCGGCTATAATGCGATCCCGCAGCTCTGCGGCGATGGCTGGGTCGTGGTCGGCGATGCCGCCCAGCTCAACAATGCTGTTCACCGCGAGGGCTCTAATCTCGCGATGACTTCCGGACGCATCGCGGCTGAGGCGATCTTCCAGGTCAAGTCGCGCCGCGATCCGATGACCAAGGAGAACCTCTCACTTTACAAGAAGATGCTGGAGGACTCCTTCGTCATCAAGGATCTGAAGAAATACAAGGACATGCCGGCGCTGCTGCACAACCAGTCGCAGAACTTCTTCCTGACCTATCCGCAGCTCGTCTCCAAGGCGATGCAGAACTTCGTGCGCGTCGACGGGACACCGAAGAAGGAGAAGGAGAGCAGCACCGTGCGCTCCTTCGTGAATGCAAGGTCATGGACCGGCCTGTTCGGCGACGCCTTCAGATTTGCTCGGGCGTGGCGATGATTGGTGAATGAACGAAACAGCTTAGGCGAGGGAGATCAGACATGAGCACGGACGTCGCAGTCAGGGTCGAAGACAAGCTGTTCTACAATCGCTATCAGGTCGATCCCGGCCGGGCCCATATCAAGGTCCGTCCGCATACGACGCCGACGCCGCAGTTAAAGGCGCTTCTCAAGGCCTGCCCGGCACGCTGCTATGAGCTCAACGACAAGGGCCAGGTCGAGATCACGGTGGACGGCTGCATCGAATGCGGCACCTGCCGGGTCATCGGCGAGGCCAGCGGCGATATCGAGTGGAGCTATCCGCGCGGTGGCTACGGGGTGCTGTTCAAGTTCGGCTGATGTCCGGCCGCCTGAGATCGCCCCCGGGGCGGCGTGCTGTCGCAAATGCGACAAACGTGCCGCCGGTCGTCGATGCTATATCGTGACTGATATAGGTCATTGAGTTCGGTCGAGCTTTCTGTTTACATCTCGTTGCAGCAACGACGCTGCAATGGATGAGGAACAGCACGTGAAGCTGAGTGCACGAAACGTCTTGCCGGGAAAAATCATCTCTGTTGAGAAGGGCGCGACCACGGCCCACGTCAAGGTGGAGCTCGCCCCGGGACTCACGGTCTTCTCGGCGATCACCAACGAGGCGGTGGAGGAGCTCGCGCTTGCCGTCGGCGACAGCGTCTCCGCCGTCATCAAGTCGTCGGATGTGATGATCGGTAAATAGGAACGTGGTGCCGAATCGCTGTGCCGATCAGCCGGTCGACGCGTGGCGCGCGCGCAGGTCGAGCCACCAGGTTTCCATCGCGGAACGTGACGGCTGCAGCAGCGTGCCGAAGTCGCCCGCAAAGGTCCGCCAGTCGTCGATGCATTTCTGCGGCACGGCCGTTAGCACCGGAATCCCCGACGTGATTGCGTCGGCCAGCTCGCCACGCAACCCGCTTCCCGAGGCCTCCTGCTTGGAGAACTTGTTGATCACGATGAGGTCGGCGTGGGCCGCGATGGCGCGGTGAACGGCCATGCCGGCTTCGGCAAGGCCCGCAGTGTCGAGCTTGCAGGCGGTCGATCCGGTGCCGAGGTCCTGACAGATCGAGATCGTGTCGCCATTGGCAAGATCGATCACGTCCATTCCGCTTTTCTTGCCGACTTCGTCTCTCGTATTGCGCTGAACGATGCCGCCGACGCGGACGCCCCGTTGCAGCAGCTCCTGGGCAAAGGCGTCCAGCAAGGCATCGGCATCGTCGCCCGGTCCGTAGAGAATGGCGGCGAGACGGGGCTGATTGGGCTCAGCGGAAGTAGGAAGATCGTGCGGGATCATACGGGGCCTGGCGATCGGGGGCGGGCGGCGACCAGGGTTTATATAGAGAATGCAGCCTGTGGAGAAAGAGCAGATGTCGCGCGCGCCGACCACCGCTACGCACCATGATCTGGAAGCGCTGCTCCGCGACGATGTCCCCTATGGCGACCTGACGACGGAGACGCTCGGGATCGGCGCCGAGCCGGGCCTGATGCACTTCGCTGCGCGCGACCGCATGGTATTGGCCCTGGCCGAGGATGCGGCGGCCTTGATCGAGCTCACGGGCTGCCATGTCGAACTGTTCGCCGGCAGCGGAACGGTGCTGGAGGAGGGGGCCCCGATCCTCCGTGCAGAGGGCGCGGCGGCAGGCCTGTTGCGGAGCTGGAAGGTGGCGCAGACGCTCATCGAGATCTGGTCCGGCGTCGCCACCGGGGCGGCTGCGATCGTCGGCGCGGCGCGCGCGATCAAGCCTGGCATTGCGGTCGCCTGCACGCGCAAGAGCGTCCCCGGAACCAAGCCGTTCGCCGTTGCCGCGGTGAAGGCGGGTGGCGCGGTGATGCATCGGCTCGGCCTGTCGGAGACGGTGCTGGTGTTTCCGGAACACCGGGCGTTTCTCGGCGATGCGCCGCTTGCCGATGTCGCTGAGCGGTTGCGGAGGAGTGCGCCGGAGAAGCGGCTCGTGATCGAGATCACCACGGTCGAGCAGGCCGTCGCCGCCGCCGTGGCCGGCTTCGACGTCATCCAGGCCGAGAAATTTTCGCCTGCCGACATCGCTGCGCTGACGGAGCGTATCGCCATCAGCGCGGCGCTGCCGCGGCGGCCGATCATTGCGGCCGCGGGTGGCGTGAATGCGCAGAACGCCGCTGCCTATGCTGCGGCGGGGGCAGACGTGCTGGTCACCTCGGCGCCCTACCTCGCGCGTCCCTGCGACGTGCAGGTGCGGATCAGCCCTGCCTCGGCCACGGCTTGACCGCGCGACCCGGCTACTGTGGGTGCCGCGGAGCGGCGCGCTTCTGGCGGTTGGCTCGCCATTCCATGAATTCACGGAACAGCCGGGGATCGGCCGAAACGCCGCTCGCCTGCAGATCGTTGGCCTGTGCATTCGCCCCCAGCATCTGGGCGGGCGGTGTATTGCGATCGAGCCAGTCCTGTGCCGTCTTGAATCTTGTCCAGCCCGCGATCGGAGCCAGCGGCGCCACCTCCTGCCATTTCGGGTGGTATGGCGGCCGTTGCAGCGCCTGCATGTTGCTGAAGAAGGCCTCGACGAGCAGAGACAGCCGGCGGTGACGGTCGCTGCCGGCCGGCCAGTTGAACGACGCCAGCACGGCCTCGGCCGCGATCGTGTTCACCGGCGCCGAGGCGCCGACGAGGTTCGGATAGTCCTCGGCGGACAATTGCGCCGGCAGATAGTCGTCGTGCAGAGCCTTGTCGTAGTCGACGGGCACGAGATGCAGATTGGGATCGCTGACCTGGCTCAGCCATTGCACCGGCTTGCCCTCGACCGTGATGATCGCGTCGATGTCGCCCTTGCGCAGCATGTCCAGCGCCAGCCGCGGCTCGATATAGAGCAGATGCGGCCTGATCCCGAGGCGCTCGAACACGTTGATCGAGGTGACGAAGGTGCCGCCGTCGGGCAGGTCGACGGCGATGGTCTTGCCGTCGAGCTCGTTCAGGCTGGTGATCGATCTCGGCGCCAGCACGTGCATCTCCTCGTTGAACAGCTTGGCGACATAGACCAGTTGTTCGCGGATGTTGTTGGCGAAGTCCTTGCGCTCGAGAAAGGCCAGGGTGTCCTTGCGGATGATGCCGGCGTCGACGCCGCGCAGCAGCAGGATATCGGCGACCGATTGCACCGAGCCGCGGCCGATCACGGGAAGGATGCGCAGCTCCGTCCCCTTGTCGAGCGCGGATGCGAGGTCCGCGCCCATGTTGGCGTAGGTGCTGCCGAACGAGCCGGTCATCAGCGTGACGGTATTGGCATTCAGCTGGTTGGCCAGATCGCGCTTCGCCGTGCCGTAACGGAAGATGGTCTTGAAGGAATCGCTGACGCTGCCGGGATCGATACCGCTCCGGACCGGACCGAAGCGCTGCCACTTGCCGCCGGTGAACTGCATCATCTGCATCTGCTCTAGCGGCGCGTGATCATGGGTGCTGGTGTTGACGGTGATGCCGGGCGTCAGCATCGGCAATTTGAGGCTCTTCAGGGATGCCGCCTGCTTCATGATATTGTCGCGCGACAGGTCGTCGCCGCAACTCCGCAACACTGCGACCATCGCGTTTGCCGCGAGGTAGCCGAAGGTCGCAAGACCATTGCTTCTCGGTACGTCGGGCAAATAGCGGTCCATGAAGGCGGACCATTCGCGGTAGGATGGATCGCCTGCAGCCGCGGCCTCCTCGCCCTCGTAGTAATAGCCAGCGGATAAGATGCCTTCGGCATTCTGCAGGCCGGCCGGCTGCATCACGGCGGAGACCGATTCCGAGACCGTCGAGATGATGTGGTCCGGACGCCAGCCGAGCTCGGCCGCGCGGCGGATCGCCATCACGGCGAACTTGGGCGTGGTCACGTCGAAGAAGATGTCGGCGCCGGATGCCTTCAACGTGGCGATCTGCTGATTGACGTTGGCGTCCGTCACCTTGTAGGTGGCTTCCGCGACGATCGGAAGCTTGCCACCCAGGCCGTCCTTCAATCCCTTGACGTAATCCTTGCCGAAATCATCGTCCTGATAGAGAAGCGCGATCTTGCCGCGGCTGTGGGTCTCCAGCAGGTACTGGGCATAGACGTGCGCCTCGGCCTGGTAGCTCGGCTGAAAGCCCATGGTCCACGGAAAGTCGTGGGGCTGGTCCCATTGCGAGGAGCCGGATGCCACGAACAATTGCGGAACTTTGTTGGCGTTGAGATAAGGGCGGACCGCCAGGTTGGGAGCCGTGCCCAGGCTGGCGAACATCAGGAGGACATTGTCCTCCTCGACGAGCTTGCGGGTCATCTCGACCGTCTTCTGCGGCGCATAGCCGTCGTCGTAGGAAATGAAGTTGACGCGCCGGCCGTTGATGCCGCCTTCGGCATTGATCTTGTTGAAGTAGGCCGCGATCGTCTTGCCGATGACGCCATAGGCGAGAGCCGGGCCGCTGTAGGGCATGGTGTTGCCGATGCGGATCTCGTTGTCCGCGGCGACCGCTTGATGTCCGGTCAGCGCCAGCGGAGCGGACAGAGCCAGCGCGAGGCATGCGGCTGCTCGAGGGGGGCTGTTCTTTGCATCCCGTGGTCTGCGACGTCGGCTCCATCTGGCGGCCAAGCAGGCGCGAACTGCAGCATGGATGCCGTGCATCATCAGTCCTCCCATCGATATTTGGTTCTCGGGCGCAGCAGGTCGCGGCCGACCGTCTCGCAGGGAGCGGTCCGGGTCGCGTCTCGAGCGCTTCGAGATTTATGTGTTAGCGCGCAGCCGAGATGCGTCGGCTGGCTTCCGGCGATCCTTGCTCCGCAGCCCTGAGATACCAGGCGCGCGCCTTGGCTGCGTCGGGAACGGCACCGAGCAACCGCGATTTCGTCAGTTCGGCCGGGTCATAGGTGCGCGCGAGCAGGAGGGAGGCGTCCGCAATCCCGGCGTCGGAAAGCCGCGTCAGGATCAGGCGCGCGCTGGCGACGTCGCCCGCGGCGAGCAGGTCGCGTCCGCGCTTCATCAGCGCATCGACCTCGTCTCGCGGCAACGGAACGGTCGGGCGAGGCGAGGCCATCGGGAGCGCAGGGGAGGGGGGCGAGACCGCCGGTGCTGCCGCGGCCGGCGCAGGCGACGTGGGCGCCGAGGGCCATGGCCGCATCGCCAGTTCTGTACTGCTGGGAGCCGCGAGCGCGGCGACCGTCTGCGGCGGGTCTTCCTGGGCGACCTTGGCTTCCGCGGGATCGATCTGGGCCAGGCTTTCCAGCACGGCGGTCGGCATGATCGGGCTCTTGCCGCCCGGCGTCGGCCCGCCGTTCTCGAAGGAGACCATGTTGACCACCATCAGGGCAATGGAGGCCGCGATGCCGACGGCGGCGCCGATCTTGATGATGCTGCCCAGCCGCAACGATTTGTCCGGATCCTCCGGCGGCAGGGGCATCACCACGGGATCGAGCTTCGCGCTCCAGGCGCGGTGCACCTCCTCATCGTCGAGGTCAAAGGCCGCTGGCCGCGCCGGCAGGAAGCTTGGCCGGGACACCAGATGATGCGGCAGGGGGACGCCGTCGGCGGGCGGATCGAATGCCGTCGGGCCGGCCTCCGTCTGGCGGCGGCGCGGCGCATATCTGCGGAGCTCTTCGTTCGCCCAGGGCGGCGCTGGTTTCGCCGGATCGTTCTGATCTGGAGCACTCATCACTAGCCTCCTGTCTCCGACGAACGTGTCGTGGGAGATAGCTTCAGGACGTCGGGCGCGCGCGGTCCAACCGAAGCGCGCATGATGCGACATCGGGGACATTGCATCAACGCTTCCGTCGAGACCGACAGGTCCGGTTTCCTTCCGACATGCACGCCATCGTTTTCGCGCGCCCTGGTCACAATCGATGTTGCTTGGTCCCTAAGCTGATCAATGTTCTTGTCGGGAAGGGTGAGTAGGTAAGGCTATTTGATGGAAATTTCCCGGCGCGCCGCATCGGTGATTGCTCGCGATGCGCGAGACCGAGGCCGAGTTCTGCGCTTTGCGGAAAGATCGGCTGGAGTATCAGGATGCCGCAGTCATCTCGACTTTGCCGCGAGGTCAGGGGCTTAGCGGACCGAGGAGTTGCAGGCGCGCCGCGAAACTCTGCAACTCAGGCGAGAAAGGGCGAAAAACAAATGCGGCCGGACAATGCCGGCCGCATTCACATATCCGATCGATTTTTATTCCGCCGCCAACGCGACGGACACACAAGCGGCTTCGATCGCAACGGCAACCGACTGGATGATGGCGGCAAAGCGTACGGCGGTCTGGATCGTGGCCGCGGGCACGCCCGCGTCCTGCAGGACCTTCTCGTGCGAATCGATGCAGGTGCCGCAGCCGTTGATGGCGGACACCGCGAGCGACCACAGCTCGAAATCGGCCTTGTCGATGCCGGGGTTGGCGATGACGTTCATCCGCAGCCGGGCCGGCATCGTCGCGTACTCCTTGTTCGAGGCAAGGTGCACGAAGCGGTAGTAGACGTTGTTCATGGCCATGATCGCGGCGGCCGATTTCGCCGCCGCCAAAGCGGCGGGCGACAGCTGCGCGGCCGCAACCGATTCCAACGCCGCCACGACGCTCGGATTGCGAGTCGCAATCGCGCACGCGACGAACAGGCCATATTTGGCCTGCGGCGACAGCGTCTCGTCGGAGGCCATTGACGACAGGTTGAGCCTGATGTCCTTGGCGAAGTCCGGGATCTGGTCCTTCAGTTGCTCGATCGACATGATCAGGCGACCTTCAGGGTCTCGCCGCCGACTTCGCGGTTGCACGGGCAGAGCTCGTCGGTCTGCAGCGCGTCGAGCACGCGCAGCGTGTCCTTCGGAGCGCGGCCGACATTCAGGTTGGTCGCATAGACGTGCTGGATCGTGTTGTCGGGATCGACGATGAAGGTGTAGCGGTAGGCGACGCCGTCGGGCGAGCGGACGCCGAGGCCGTCGACCAATGCGCCCTTGGTGTCGGCGAATTGCCAGATCGGCAGCTTGTGCAGATCCTTGTGGTCGCGCCGCCAAGCCAGCTTGCAGAACTCGTTGTCGGTCGAGCCGCCGAGCACGACGGCGTCACGATCCGCGAAATCCTTCGCAAGGCGCGCGAACTCGGCGATCTCGGTCGGGCAGACGAAGGTGAAGTCCTTCGGATAGAAGAAGATGATCTTCCATTTTCCGGGGAAGCTGGTCTCGGTCAGGGTCTCGAAGGCGCTCTCGCCCTTCTCCTCCTGAAGATGAAAGCCGGGTTTCACGCCGACGATTTCAAACGATGGCAGCTTGCTTCCGATTCCGAGCATTGGGGCACTCCAAGAAAATTATTGCGCTGCAATAGCGAGGCTCATTGTGCATTGCAAGCGATATGCCATTCGTTTTTAATATCAGTGGATTGTCGAAAACCCGACACTTGGCGGCAACATGCAGCAAGTGCGAGGTCGTGGCGATGGGGAGCTTGTGGATGGAGCTGGCTTAGAGCGTCGGCTTCGTGACATTGCGATCGGACATCGAGCGACGACAGCTGGAGCGCGCGCGTCGTCGCCACGGCAAAAGGAGGTTGATGTCCCGCTGAGTCGGAGTGCCATGCGACCTCGTGTTGACGGTCTCGACGGCGGCCGACGTGCAATTTCTTTGTGCGGCCGAAGTGGCAAAATTGACATTATCGCCTTAGTAGCGATGCACGTTTGACCACGGCGACTCCTGAAGCGGCAGCAAGGCGACAAGCCGTCGGCAGATCACGGCGCGGCACGATGCAAGGTGTGGCACAGCGCACAGTGTTGTCAGCTTTTCAGCAGATCGCGTCTGTTATTTCGCCTTGCTGCGCGATGATCTGACCATAGTCTCCTCGCAGATTTTCATCGGCCTGGATGCGCCGCAGGCCTGGATCTGCGCTGCGAGGTGCGCGAGAAGCTGATTGCATTCCTGCAGCGGGAGATGCGCGAAGCCTTGCCGCGCGAGCGCGCCGACATCGCCCCGCCGCTCTCGGTGTTCGGCCGCGAGGCGCCGCCGCACCATGCAGCCATGCCGAACTGACGCCGCTAGCTGCCTTGGACGGCCGTGAGCGGCCAGTCTCCGATGATGCGGAAACGCTGGTGGGCACTGGGCTGGCGGAACAACACAATCCTGTCGATCCGGAGCTCTGTCAGTGACAGTGCAGCGAATCTCTCCTGCAGCATCGTCAGGATCGGCCGGCGCCGTTCGTCGGACAGCCGGCAGGTCAGCG
The DNA here is from genome assembly GCF_032485055.1 of Bradyrhizobium sp. SZCCHNRI20481. NCBI lineage: Bacteria > Pseudomonadati > Pseudomonadota > Alphaproteobacteria > Hyphomicrobiales > Nitrobacteraceae > Bradyrhizobium > Bradyrhizobium sp. SZCCHNRI20481. The sequence goes on along the minus strand of NZ_JAUEUE010000022.1, from coordinate 24,154 downwards.
TCATGTGGAAGCGGAAATCCTCCATGACATAGGGATAACCCCAACGATCGAGATGATCGCGCTGCCGTGGTGTCAGCAGATCCGGCTTGCGCCGAGCACGGTCGTCGGCGGTCATCGGTGCGCGAAACGGCTCGAAGGCCTGGACACAATCGGCCGCGAACTGCTGCAGGATGGGGGACGGCTCGCCAGGGATCATCGCGATGAATCCGCTGATCGCGTCCACGATCGGACGGATGGCCGGGACGGCTCGCGGCGTGGCCGCGAACTCAGCACAAGCGGCGCAGAGCGCGGCTTCGCTCTCCGCATCCGCCAGCTCGAACGGAGCCTTCAAGGTCGCGTGAAAGCCGTATTTGCGCGGGTCTGCGGTCAGCTCAGCCCAGTCTGGAACCGCGCGGACGATCTCGCTCGGAAAGCTGCGGTCATCGCCGCTCCACGCGTCGTAACCGAGCAGGCGCGCGCCGAATTCCGCCAGGTCGGCTGTTGCTGGTGGAGCATAGTAGATCGCATAGCGCGGAAATTTGGCCATGGTTCGCTACTCCGCCGCCATGGCACGCGCCGGCCGGGCGTTCAGCCGGTCCGTCTCGGTGAGATAGACCAGCCGGCCGGACGCGATCACAGCGACGACGCGGGGGCGCAACGGTACGCGGTCGTCGACCAGAATGATATCGGCGCGGCGGCCCTCGGCGAGCATGCCGCGGTCCGCCAGCCCGGCTGCGCGTGCAGGGCCGCCCGAGATCAGATCCCAGGCGCGCGCCAGCGGAAGAACGCCGTCGGCCGCAAGCCGGTACGCTGCCAGCAGTGGCGCGGGATAGTAGTAGTCGGAGGCCAGCACCGAGCAGAGGCCCTTGGCGATCATGTCGCTCGCCTTCGTCCACCCGGTATGGCTGCCGCCACGGACGACGTTGGGCGCGCCGAATACGATCGCGTCGCCCCCTTGAGCGGCCTCGCGCGCGGTCTCCTCGTTGACCGGAAACTCTGCGATGGTCACCCCCTGGCTGCGAAACGCCTTGCGCATGGCCGGGCTGTCGTCGTCATGCGACAGCATGCGGACACCAGCCTTGCGTGCGATGTCGGCCAGCCGCGCGATTGAAGCCGGAACGGCATCGGCGCGAGAGGCGATGCGCGCAACCAACCGGTCGAACTCCGCGCCGGGCAAGCCGGTGCGGTCGACCATGCGCTGGCGCTTGTGCGGCTTGTCCAGACTCGCCACCGTCGAATCCATGTGGTCGTTGAAGGCGAACAGGTCGACGCGCCGGTCGGCGAGCCACCGCCCGACCTCCTCCTCGTCGTCGAGATTGAAGGTCTCGTGGCGCAGATGGAAGCGCGTGTCGGCTGCGAGCCGCGGGCGCAGCGCTTCGATCGATTCGAGTAGGCGCCGCGCATTGTCGGCGCTGCGCAGGCCCGGCTCCCATGACCAGGTCGTCGCGTGAAAGACGGTGGTGATGCCATTGCTGATGGCCTGGCGGTCGCTGTCGATCAGCGCAACGTCTGTCGGGAAATCGACCCCGGCGCGCGGCATCATTTGGCGCTCGAACGCATCGCCGTGGATGTCGACGATGCCGGGGAGCACGGTGAGCCCCTCCGCATCGAGTTCGAGACCCGACCGGCGTCCCGGTGTCCCGATGCCAGCGATCACGCCGCCGGATATGATCAAGGAAGTGTCTACGAGGTCGGTATCGGCGAGGCAGCGGCCCCGCGAGATGGAGATATCGGTCATGGGGCGGCACTCTGCCGCACCGCGACGCGCGCGTCGAGGGCAGCCTCGTATTTGTCGAGAAACGCAGTGATCGCGAGCTTGCGGAAATCCGGCAGCGCCGCGCGCAGCGCCTCGTGATTCCAATCCCACCACGCCAGATCCAGCAGCCGCTGCTCGACCTCGCGCGGAAACCGGCGCTTGATCGGCCGCGCCGGATTGCCGGCGACGATGGTATAGGCCGGAACGTCCTTGGTGACGATGGCTCCGGCCGCCACGACCGCGCCGGTGCCGATGTTGCGGCCCGGCAGCACGATCGCGCCATGGCCGATCCAGACATCGTGTCCGATCTGGACATGATGCTCTCTCCGCCAGGCGAAGAACTCCACATCGTCGGGCTCTCCTGGAAAATAGGCGCTGGCGCGATAAGTGAAATGGGCCTGCGTCGCCCTCTGCATCGGGTGGTTGCCCGGATTGATCCGGGTCATCGCCGCGATCGAACAGAACTTCCCGATCGTCGTGTAGGTGATCTGGGAATCGTTGACCACATAGGAGTAGTCGCCCATCGTCACCTCCTGCAGGATGGTGCGGGCGCCGACCTCACAATAGGCGCCAAGCGTCACGTCCTGGAGCTTGGCCGAAGGGTCAACGGTTGGTTCAATTGAAAGCGACTTGCCGGCCATCTCACGTCCTGACTCTACTCTCTACATCTGTGAAGGTGTCGGATCTCCCCTATGACAGGCGCGTGACATCTGCATGACTGCGACCGGCGTGTGGACGAGTGCGGCGCTGCGGTGTCGCTGTCACATAACTGTAGAATCCAGACGCTAGCGATAGGCCAGAGCGAGGCGTCTGGAGAATTCAATGCTGGTGGTGGATGGCCTGACGTGCCGTTTTGGCATGAAAGCCGCAGTCGACAATGCATCCTTCTCAGTTGCACCCGGCAGCTTCGTCGGCGTGATCGGGCGTTCCGGCGCCGGCAAGTCGACCTTGCTGCGGTCCATCAATCGTCTGAGCCCGGTGAGCGGCGGCCGCATCCTCTTCAAGGATCTCGACGTGACGGCGCTGCGCGGCCGCGATCTGCGGCAGTGGCGTGCGCGCTCGGCGATGATCTTCCAGCAGTTCAATCTGGTCGGCCGATTGGACGTGCTGACGAACGTGCTGATGGGGCGACTCGCCGAAATCCCGTCGTGGCGCTCGCTGGCGCAGCTCTGGCCGGCGGAGGATGTCGCCATGGCGCTGTCCGCGCTCGAGCAGTTCGACATGGCCTCCCTCGCAGCGCAGCGCGCCGATCAGCTCTCGGGCGGGCAGCAGCAGCGCGTCGCGATCGCGCGCGCGATGGTGCAGAACCCCGAGATCATTCTCGCAGACGAGCCGATCGCCTCGCTCGATCCCCGTAACACCAAGATCGTGATGGACGCGCTGCTGCGCATCAACAAGCATTTCGGCATCACCGTCGTCTGCAATCTGCATTCGCTCGATCTGGCGCGCAGCTATTGCGATCGCCTGATCGGCATGGCGACCGGACGGATCGTGTTCGACGACGTGCCGTCGGCGCTGACGGCGCAGATCGCACGTGAGCTCTACGATCTCGAGGCGGACGAGGTGATGGGTTCGATCCATCCGGCACCGGCGGCAACGGTGCCGGCACTCGGCGAAGCCGCCGTGGCCTGAGACGCGGATTTCTGCAAGCTCGAGCTTCCGCATGGCGCGGGGGCGAGACCTGTTACTTACTGCAACAAGAGGGCATGTTATGATCAATCGTCGCATCGTTCTGGCGGGCGTCGCTGCGCTGGCTTTCACGGCCTCGGCGTCAGCCGAGGACTGGAAGGCGAAGTATCCTGAGCTGACCTTCGCCGTGGTCCCGGCAGAGAACGCCTCGGGTGTCACCGAGCGCTGGACGCCTTTCGTGGACTATCTCTCGAAAGAGCTGGGCGTGAAGGTGACGCTGCGTATCGCCAACGATTACGCGGCCGTGATCGAAGGTCAGCGCGCCGGCAACATCCACATCGCGAGCTATGGCTCGGCGTCGTTTGCCCGCGCCCGGCTCACCGGCGTCAAGACCGATGCCTTCGCCAACGACATCAACTCCGACGGCAGCACCGGCTATTATTCGGTGTTCTTCGTCAAGGCGAGCAGCCCGTACCGGAAGGTCGAAGACCTCAAGGGCAAGAATCTCGGCCTCGTCGATCCGAACTCAACGTCGGGCAACAACGTGCCCCGCTTCGAGCTCAACAAAATGGGCGTGACCGACGCCGAGACGTATTTTGGCAAGGTTGTCTTCACCGGCAGCCACGAGAACGCGGTGCTGGCCCTGTCCCAGGGGACTGTCGACATCGCGGCCAACCAATGGACGAGCGACAACGATTCGACGTTGGCCCAGATGCTGACCAAGGGCATGCTGAAGAACGCTGACGGTTCGCCGATGAAGAAGGACGACTTCCGCATCATTCACAAGTCGGCGCCGATCATCAACGGCCCCTACGCCTACAACACGGACCTGCCGGACGATCTGAAATCGGCGATCGCCAAGGCCTTCTTCGATGCGCCGATCAAGGACAAGGCCGCCTTCGACCGTCTCTCCGACGGCCAGAAGAAGGGCTTCCACCCTGCCACGACGAAGGACTGGGACGGCACGATCGACCTGATCAAATTCGTCGACAGCCTGCGGAAGAAGGCGTCCTGATCGACGATCCATCGATGGTGAGCCGGGTCCCGTGGGGCCCGGCTCGTCCGTTGAAGAATCCCTCACACGTCCGAACCAAGAGCAGCACGAAGCCGATGGCTGTTGCCGTTTCGATCCTTCCGAGCCAGCAGCTTGCGGCTCTGAACGAGACCTATCGGCGGGCCGTTTCGCGCCGTCGATTGCGTCTTGCCCTGTCCGCCATGGTATTCCTGGCGGTGCTCTTCGCCGCGGCCATCGGTGCCGAGGTCAATCTGCGGACGTTCTATACTTACTTCGGCAACTTCATCAGCTACTTCGATCGCATCTTCACGCTCGACGACGGGCAGCGGGTCTGGACCAATCTGCCCGAATGGTTCTGGGGCTTCAAGAAGTGGATCAAGCTGCTGGCAGAGACGCTGCTGATCAGCTACGTCGGCACGATGGCCGGAATGCTCGTCGCATTCGGTCTCAACTTCCTCGCCGCCGAGAACACCTCGCCCGCGCCGTGGATCCGCTTCACGGTGCGCCGGCTCCTGGAATTCGCCCGCACCGTTCCGAGCGTCGTGTTCGCCCTGATCTTCGTCATTGCTTTCGGGCTTGGGCCGATCCCGGGCGTGCTCGCCATCGCCCTTCATTCGAGCGGTGCGCTCGGCAAGCTGTTCTCCGAGGTCGTTGAGAATGCCGACATGAAGCCGGTCGAGGGCGTGCGCGCCACCGGCGCGAGCTGGCTGTCCTGCATGCGATTTGCCGTGCTCCCTCAGGTTATTGCGGGTTTCTCCAGCTACACCTTGCTGCGCTTCGAGATCAACGTGCGCGAGGCTTCCGTGATGGGCTTCGTCGGCGCCGGCGGCATCGGCCAGGAGCTCGTGGTCGCGATCCGCAAGTTCTACTATTCCGACGTCAGCGCCATTCTCGTCATGATCGTGGTCACGGTGTTCCTGATCGATATCGGCACCGGCTGGCTACGCGGCCGCCTGTTCGGCTCGGAGGCCCGCACATGAGCATCTCCGGCTCACCGGACGCGAAGCAGCTTGCCGAGCGCTACCCGCATATTTTCAATCGGTCCCTGTCCGCACGTTTCGCAACGCCGGTCGTGCTGCTGCTGGCTCTGGCCATCTTCGTCTTTGGTCTCGTCGATCTCGACTTCTCGCCGTCGCGGATGCTGTCCGGCCTCGGCCAGCTCGGCTGGATCGCGCGAATGATGCTGCCGCCAGATCCTGGCTCGTCGCTTCCGATCTATCTCAAGGCGCTCGGCGAGACGCTCTCGATCGCGGTGCTCGGCACCACCTTGGCGGCCGTCTTCGCGCTTCCGGTTAGCCTGCTTGCGGCCAGGAATATCGTCCCGTCGGCCGTCTTCCGCTTTCCGGTGCGTCGCCTGTTCGACACCATTCGCGGCGTCGACACGCTGATCTGGGCGCTGGTCTGGATCAACGTCGTCGGCCTCGGGCCCTTCGCCGGCGTGCTGGCGATTGCGGTTTCGGATTTCGGTGCGCTCGGCAAGCTGTTCTCGGAGGCGATGGAGAGCGCCGACCGGAAGCAGGTCGAGGGCGTGCGTGCGGCCGGCGGCAGCGCGTTGCACGAGATCCGCTTCGGCCTGCTGCCGCAGGTTCTTCCGGTGATTGCCGGCCAGGTGCTCTACTTCATCGAATCCAACACGCGCTCGGCGACGATCATCGGCATCGTCGGCGCGGGCGGCATCGGGCTACAACTGGCCGAGCAGATCCGCGTGCTGGAATGGCAGAAGGTGTCGTTCCTGATCCTGATGATCCTGGTGGCGGTGGCCGCGATCGACTGGATCTCGGGCAAGCTGCGCTTTGCGATCATCGGCCGCCGCGCCATCGCCTGACCGGAGGGGCATCCGAAGGTTGCGATCGTTCGCCTACGAACGGTCAGGATGCGGTGCCGGCAGTGTGTGCTGCACCGACTGTCGCAAATCCTTCATGTGCCGCCTTTAGGGGAAGCTCCGGAACTGGCTGCCATGCCAGGACATACGGAGTCCGTCTTCATGAAGCTCACTCGCCTCGTTCTCGCGCTGCTCGCGCTATGTGTTGCCGCATCATGGCAGCCGGCCAAGGCCGCGGACGTCATCTGCTACAACTGCCCGCCGGAATGGGCCGACTGGGCCTCGATGCTCAAGGCGATCAAGACCGATCTCGGCTACGACATTCCACACGACAACAAGAACTCCGGCCAGGCGCTGGCGCAGATCCTCGCCGAGAAGAGCAACCCCGTCGGCGACATCGGCTATTTCGGCGTCACCTTCGGCATGAAGGCGAAGGCGCAGGACGTGCTGGACGCCTACAAGCCCGCGAACTGGGATCAGGTCCCCGCCGGCTTGAAGGATGCGGACGGCTACTGGACCACGATCCACTCCGGCACGCTCGGCCTGTTCGTGAACAAGGACGCGCTCGGTGGCAAGCCTGTTCCGGCCTGCTGGAAGGATCTGCTCAAGCCCGACTATAAGGGCATGGTGGGCTATCTCGATCCGAGCTCGGCGGCCGTCGGCTATGTCGGCGCCGTTGCCGTGAACCTTGCGCTCGGCGGTTCGCAGGCCAATTTCGAGCCGGCCCTTACGTTCTTCAAGGATCTACGCAAGAATGATCCGATCGTGCCGAAGCAGACGTCCTATGCGCGCGTCGTCTCGGGCGAGATCCCGATCCTGTTCGACTACGACTTCAACGCCTACCGCGCGAAGTATACCGAGAAGGGCAATTTCGAGTTCGTCATTCCCTGCGAGGGCTCGGTGGTCTTCCCCTATGTGGTCGGCCTGGTGAAGAACGCGCCCGACAAGGACAAGGCGAAGAAGGTCATCGACTATCTGCTCTCCGACAAGGGCCAGGCGATCTGGACCAATGCCTATCTGCGTCCGGCGCGCCCGATCGAGCTGCCGGAATCGGTGAAGAACAAGTTCCTGCCGGACAGCGACTACGCTCGCGCCAAGAGCGTGAATTGGGGCGATATGGAAGCCGCACAAAAGGGCTTCGTCGACCGCTACCTGTCCGAGGTTCGCTAAAGGAGCGCCGCGCCTCCGCCGGAGACGATCCGGCGGAGGTGCACTTGATCACATGTCGCACAAATCCTTCGTCCGGCTCTGTTTGCTGCCCCTGGGAGCCGTCACCTCGGCATTCTTTCTGTTGCCGATGGCGAGGCTGCTCGTCACCGGCGCCGAGGGACCGCACGGTCTGGCCGAATATCTCGCGATCATCCTCGAGCCGCGCTACCGCACGACACTTCTCAACACGCTGGCGCTGGCGGCGGCCACCACGATCGCGACCCTGGTCATTGCGACGATCGCCGGCCTGTTCCTGCAGCGTCACCGGTTTCCGGGCCGCGCGGTCCTGGTCGCGATCCTGACGTTTCCGCTCGCGTTCCCGGGCGTCGTGGTCGGCTTCATGATCATCCTTCTGGCTGGCCGCCAGGGGATGATCGGGGAGGTCTCGTCTCGGCTCACCGGCGACAAGCTCGTATTCGCTTATTCGATCTACGGGCTGTTCCTCGGTTATCTCTATTTTTCGATTCCGCGGGTGATCCTCACGATCATGGCTGCCGCGCAGAAGCTGGACCCCGGTTTGGAGGAGGCGGCCCGATCGCTCGGCGCGAGCCCCTGGGCCGTGCTGCGTGACGTGATCCTGCCGGCGCTGACCCCGGCGCTGATCGCGTCCGGCGCGATCGCGTTCGCGACGGCGATGGGTGCGTTCGGAACGGCATTCACCTTGGCCACGAACATCGACGTGTTGCCGATGCTGATCTACACGGAGTTCACGCTGGCCGGAAACCTGGCCACCTCGGCGGCGCTCTCGGTCGGCCTTGGCCTGATGACCTGGCTGATGCTCGCATTGGCGCGCTCCTTCGCCGGCAGCTCGGTGGCAGCGGCAGGGTAGGCACGTGCGCGACAGAGTCATCTTCATCCTTCAACTGCTGTTCACACTTCTGGTCGCCGCCTTCCTGGCCGTGCCGGCCGGCCTTTCGATCGCCGCGGGCGTGACTGTCAACTACTTCCGCGGCATTCAGTCCGGCGTGACACTGCAGTGGGTAGTCCAGGTCTGGGAGCTCTACGCGGGCACGATCATGGCATCGATCCTGATCGCGCTGGGCACGCTGGCGGTCACGCTCGTGGTCGGTGTTCCCGCTGCCTACGCGCTCTACGTTCGCGGCGGACGGCTGGCGCGGCTGGTCGAGGAGATCATCACCTTGCCGCTCGCGATTCCCGGGCTCGCCATCGCGCTGGCGCTGTTGCTCACCTACGGCGGGGTGGGAAGCTTCCGCCGCTCATGGCTGTTCATCCTCGCTGGCCATGTGATCTTCACGATGCCATTCATGGTGCGGTCTGTCATGGCGGTGTTCTCGACGATCGACGTGAAATCGCTCGACGAAGGCGCCGCATCGGTCGGAGCCGCGCCATGGCGCCGCTTCATCGACGTCATCGTTCCCAACGCCGCGCCCGGCATCCTGGCCGGCAGCCTCATGGTGGTGACGCTATCTCTCGGAGAATTCAACCTGACCTGGATGTTGCATACGCCGCTGACCAAGACGCTGCCGGTCGGCCTCGCCGACAGCTACGCATCGATGCGGCTGGAGGTCGCATCCGCCTACACGCTGATCTTCTTCGTCATGATCATCCCGCTGCTGGTGGCCATGCAATGGATCGGCGAGAGAGGGAGCCTGCGGTGAGCACGATGACCCGGCATGGAGCCGCGCTGAAGGTCGAGAATTGCGGCAAGACCTTTGCCGACGGGACCTGCGCGCTCGCGCGCGCCACGCTCGACATCGCGCAGAGCGAGACGCTGGTGCTGCTTGGGCCGTCCGGCTGCGGCAAGACCACGTTGCTGCGGATCGTGGCCGGGCTCGAAACACCCGATGCGGGCGGGCGCGTGCTTTTCGACGGCAAGGATCTGACGAGGCAGCCGATCGAGAAGCGCAACGTCGGCATGGTGTTTCAATCCTACGCGCTGTTCCCCAACATGACCGTCGCGGACAATATCGGCTACGGGCTCAAGATCCGCGGCGTGCCTAAGCCGGAGCGCGCCGCGCGGGTCGCGGAGCTGGTCACGCTGACCAACCTCGCCGGCCTCGAAGATCGGCGAATCGATCAGCTCTCGGGCGGCCAGCGCCAGCGCGTCGCGCTGGCGCGCGCGGTCGCGATACGGCCGAGCGTGCTGCTGCTCGACGAGCCGCTCACCGCGCTCGATGCGGCCTTGCGAGAGCGCCTGCGCGGCGAGCTCAACGGCCTGTTGCGTACGCTCGGAATCACGGCAATCTACGTCACGCATGACCAGGCCGAAGCCATGGAGCTCGGGGACCGCATCGTGGTCATGCGCAAGGGCGCCATCGCCCAGGTCGGGACGCCGCGCGAGATCTATTTCACGCCAGCCGACCGCTTCGTCGCGGAGTTCGTCGGCGCGGCCAACATCATCGAGGCTCCGATCGACGGCGACCACCTCGTTCTGCCCGGAGGGAGACAGCGGATCGCCGAGGCTGGCTCGCGCAGCAAGGCGATGGCGATGGTTCGACCGGAAACGATCGGGATCGTCGGCGCGGCGGCATCGTGCCTGACCGGCCTCGTCGACAGCGTCCGCTTCGCCGGTGATCGCCAGCGGATCGTCGTCCGCGACGCCGCCGCCGTTCCACTGACGGTGGACGCACCGAATACGATCAGGGTCAGCGCGGGTGAGCGGATCGGCCTGTCGATTGAGCCGAGCGCCATTCGTCTGCTGCCGGAGCAAGGTGGATCAGCATGAGCACGCGTCCTGTCACCATCGCCCAGATATCCGACCTGCACATCAAGGCGCCCGGCCGGCTCGCCTACCGCCGCGTCGATACGGCGCGTGCGCTGGCCCGTTGCATCACGGAGCTCAACCGGTTCGAGCCGAAGCTCGATCTGGTGGTGATCTCGGGCGATCTCGTCGATACGCCGTCGTCGGCCGAATACGATCATCTCAAGGATCTTCTCGCCGAGCTCGAAACTCCATTCGTCGCCGTGCCCGGCAATCACGATTCACGCGAGCTGATGCGCGCGGCGTTTCCGGGCACTCTCCATGGTGGACCTACCGGTCCGCTGAACCGGCATGTGGCGTTGGCCGATCTCGATCTGCTTCTGCTCGATTCCAGCGTGCCCGGCCATCCGCATGGCGAGCTCGATGAGGCGAGTCTGCAATGGCTCGACGCCGCGCTGTCCGGATCCAGCAAAAGGCCGGCCCTGCTGTTTCTGCATCATCCGCCGTTCGCCACCGGCATCTGGCACATGGACCGGCAGAACCTGCGCAGCGCCGACGATCTCGCGGCCGTCCTCGCGCGCCATCCGCGGGTGCAACTGATCGGATGCGGTCACGTTCATCGCGCGACGCTGACCCGGTTTGCGGGCATCCCCTGCACGATCTGCCCGGCACCGAACCATGCCGTCGCGCTCGACCTGGCCGAGCTTCGCCCGCCATCCTTCCGGATCGAGCCGCCGGCCTTTCACCTTCATGCCTGGTTTCCAGGACCGGGATTCGGAACGGTCGTCACTCATCAGGTGCCGATCGGGGATTTCGACGGGCCGCATCCGTTCTTCAATCAGGACGGCACGCTCATCGACTGAGGGCGCAAGAACGAAGCGAGGCGGCGGGGTCTGGTCTAGCTCTCGACCTCGAACGTCACGCGCTCCGCCGCGAAGCGCGAGCGCTTGCTGACCAGCGGCGTCCCATCGGCATCGATGTCGGTGCTGTCGACCACCAGCACCGGACGGCCCAGCGCGAGGTCGAGCCGTGCGGCGTCGCTCGCGTCGGCGATGGCCGCCGTGATCCTGGTCGCGCCGCGGCGATAGTCGCGAATGCCGTAATGCGCAAGCAGCGCCGTCATCGAGCGGAGCGACGCGAAGATGTGGCCGGCCTCAGGAAATCGCTCGGACGACAGCCAGGACGTGCTGACGCAGATCGGGGTCTTGTCGGCAAGACGCAGCGCCTCGATTCGGACCAGCGGCGCCCCCGTCTTCAGTCGGAGCTCGTGCGCGAGTTCGCGCGTCGCCGACTCCTCGGACGCTGCGATCAACTGCCCGCGCGGCTCGCGCCCGCCGGCGCCCACGATCTCGGAGAACCTGGTTCGCGATCTCAGGGGATATGACAGACGAGGCGCTTCGACATAAGTGCCGCTGCCGCGCTCGGCGCGCACGAGGCCGCGCTCGGCCAAGGTCGCGAGCGCGCGACGCACCGTATGACGGTTGACGCGGTAGGTTTCGGCGATCTCGGTCTCGCCGGGCAGGCGGGTGCCGGCCGCGAAGCGGCCGTCGGCGATGTCGCGCTCGATGCCGTCGGCCACCCGGCGCCACAGTGCCACGCCCGAGTCGGCGCCCTGCATGCTCATCTGCGGTTCTCCGCTGCGCGACCTGAAAATCACGCCCATGTCATCAAACAGTCATGGCGCTTCGTTACGAAGTTGTCTATTAACATAGACAACTTCGCGATAGCAAGATCGGGATGAAGATGGAGGGCGAGACCGCGATGCAGGACCGGCGCAGGACGGCGATGCGGGTATTGGCGCATGCCTCGCATGCGGACATCCGCGCCAGGCTCGACGGACTGGCGCTGCCTGAGTATCGCGACCTGCGTCCGGCGGAGAATGGCCTTGTGATGCTGCGGGGCCGGATCGGCGGTGATGGTGCGCCCTTCAATGTCGGCGAGGCGACGGTGTCGCGCGCTGCGGTACGGCTGGAGAGCGGCGAGGTCGGGTTCGGCTATGTGCTGGGACGCGACGCCGCCAAGGCGCGTCTGATGGCGCTGTGTGACGCGATGATCCAGTCATCAAGCCACACGCGATCGATCGAGACGCAGGTGGTTGCGCCGCTGCAGGCGCAGATGCGCACTTCGCGCGAGCACCGCGCAGAGGAGGCTGCGGCCACGCGTGTCGATTTCTATACGATGGTGCGAGGAGAAGGCTGATGGCTGCCGCCGCTTCCGATCTGCAGCCTGGTTTCGCCGACAATGTCCTGTCCGCGCAATCGACCTTCCGTACCGTCATGGAGGCCATGGCGCGTCCGGGAAATGTGCGGCAGGTCGAGGTCAATGTCGGCCGGCCCTCGTCCTTGATGCCTGGTGCCGCCGCGCTCGCGTTGACTCTGTTCGATCACGATACGCCGATCTGGCTCGATGCGCCGCTCGCCGGCACGCCCGAGGTCGGCGCCTGGCTCAAGTTTCACACCGGGGCGCCGATCGTCGCCAATGCCGCGCTCGCCTGCTTTGCAGTGGCGGCAGACCCCGAAGCGCTGCCTGATCTGAATTCATTCGCGCTCGGCAGTGCTGAGTACCCCGATCGCTCGACGACGCTGATCCTGCAGGTGCCGAGCTTGTCCGGAGGGCCGGCGTTCAAGCTGCGCGGTCCGGGCATCGACGGGACGACATTGTTCCGTGCAACGGTCGCGCCCGCCGACCTGTTCGAGCGGCTGTCGATCAATGAGAAGCTGTTTCCGCGTGGTGTCGATGTGGTGCTGGTCGATGGTTCGTCCATCGTCGCCATCCCGCGAACGACCCGACTCGTTTCCGCAGGAGAGTGAGGCATGTATGTTGCCGTCAAGGGTGGCGAGCGCGCCATCGAGAACGCGCACCGGCTGCTGGCGCATGAACGCCGGGGTGATCGCGATGTGCCCGAGCTTTCGCTGGCGCAGATCTCCGAGCAGTTGGGGCTTGCCGTCGATCGCGTGATGACCGAGGGCTCGCTGTACGACCGCGAGCTCGCGTCGCTCGCAATCAAGCAGGCGCGTGGCGATCTGATCGAGGCGATCTTCCTGGTGCGCGCCTTCCGCGCGACCTTGCCGCGCTTCGGCGCAAGCGAGCCGGTCGACACCGGCGCGATGCGGGTGCAGCGGCGCGTCTCGTCGACCTTCAAGGACATTCCGGGCGGCCAGGTGCTCGGGCCGACCTTCGACTATACGCATCGGCTGCTCGATCCGCAGTTGGCGGCCGGCGCCGAGCCGGAGCCGCCGGCCCGTGCCGAGGCGCCGAATGCGCCGACGCCACGTGTCACCGACATTCTCGGCCAGGACGGGTTGATCGAGCCGTCGCCGCAAGCCGAGGTTGGCGCGCCGGTCGGCGATCTCACCCGCGATCCCCTAGGCTTTCCCGCCGATCGTGATCTGCGGTTGCAGAATCTCGCGCGCGGTGACGAGGGGTTTCTGCTCGCGCTCGGCTACTCGACCCAGCGCGGCTATGGCCGCAACCATCCCTTCGCCGGCGAGATCCGCTTCGGCGAAGTCGAGGTCGAGTTCTTGGCCGAGGAGATCGGCTTTGCGGTGCCGCTCGGATCGGTCGAGCTGACCGAATGCCAGATGGTGAACCAGTTCAAGGGGTCGGCCACCGAGCCGCCGTGCTTCACGCGCGGTTACGGTCTCGCCTTCGGGCAGAGCGAGCGCAAGACGATGTCGATGGCCCTCGCCGACCGAGCCTTGCGCGCGCGCGAGCTGGGCGAGGATATGGTTGCACCGGCGCAGGATGAGGAGTTCGTGATGTCGCACTCCGACAATGTGCAGGCGACCGGGTTCGTCGAGCATCTGAAGCTGCCGCACTATGTCGACTTCCAGTCCGAGCTCGGCCTGCTGCGCAAGCTGCGCCTGGAATTCGCCGAGGCCAATGCCGCTCCTGAATTGAAGGAAGCTGCGGAATGAACGCGCCGACGTACAACTTCGCTTATCTCGACGAGCAGACCAAGCGGATGATCCGCCGCGCAATCCTGAAGGCGATCGCGATTCCCGGCTATCAGGTGCCGTTCGCGAGCCGCGAGATGCCGATGCCCTATGGCTGGGGCACCGGCGGCGTACAGGTCACCGCCGCCATTCTCGGTCCCGACGACGTGCTCAAGGTCATCGATCAGGGCTCGGACGATACGACCAATGCGATCTCGATTCGCAAGTTCTTCGCCAAGACCGCGGGCGTCGCGACCACGACGTCGACGGAAGAGGCGAGCGTGATCCAGACCCGTCACCGAATTCCCGAGGCGCCGCTTCACGAGGGGCAGGTGCTGGTCTATCAGGTGCCGATCCCGGAGCCGCTGCGTTTTCTCGAGCCGCGCGAGACCGAGACCCGCCGCATGCATGCGCTGGCCGAATATGGCCTGATGCACGTGAAGCTCTATGAGGACATCGCACGCTTCGGTCACATCGCGACGTCCTACGCCTATCCGGTCAAGGTCAATGCGCGCTACGTGATGGATCCGTCGCCGACGCCGAAGTTCGACAATCCCAAGATGGACAATTGCCCGGCGCTGCAATTGTTCGGCGCGGGACGCGAGAAGCGAATCTATGCCATTCCGCCGTTTACATCGGTCGTCTCGCTGGACTTCGAGGACCATCCGTTTACGCGCTACAAGTTCGACGCGCCCTGCGCGCTGTGCGGCGCAGAGGATTCCTATCTGGACGAGATCGTGACCGACGACAAGGGCAGCCGCATGTTCGTGTGCTCCGATACCGATTACTGCGAGGGCCGCCAGGCGTCCGGACATCGTGGCGCGCAGAGCGCCGCCCCGCACAGGGAGAGCGCCCATGGCTGAGATGATCAGCGCCTCCGATCAGCCGCTGCTCGTCGCCGAGGGGCTTGCAAAGAGCTACGGCCGGTTGGCGGCATGCCGCGACGTCTCGTTCGTGCTCTATCCAGGCGAGGTGCTCGCCATTGTCGGCGAGTCCGGCTCGGGCAAATCGACACTCTTGCAGATGTTGTCGGCGCAACTGGCGCCGACGGCTGGCCGCGTGTCCTATCGGATGCGTGACGGGGTGCTGCGCGATCTTGCCGGGCTCGGGGAGTCCGAACGCCGTTTTCTGTTCCGCACCGATTGGGGCTATGTCCATCAGGACCCGGCGCAAGGCCTGCGCATGGCGGTTTCGGCGGGCGCCAATGTTGGCGAGCGGCTGATGGCGGTCGGCTGGAATAACTATGGCCGGATCAGGCAGACCGCCTCGTCATGGCTCGCGCGCGTGGAGATCGACGTCGCCCGCATCGACGATGCGCCGCGGACCTATTCCGGCGGCATGCGGCAGCGGCTGCAGATCGCGCGCAATCTCGTGACCGAGCCCAGGCTCGTGTTCATGGATGAGCCGACTGGGGGGCTCGACGTCTCCGTGCAGGCGCGCCTGCTCGATCTGATGCGCAGCCTCGTCAACGAGCTCGGCCTCGCCGCCATCGTCGTGACCCACGATCTGGCCGTGGCGCGGTTGCTGTCTCATCGTGTGATGGTCATGAAGGAGGGGCGGGTGATCGAGACCGGCCTCACCGACCAGGTGCTCGACGATCCGCGCGAGCCTTACACGCAGCTCCTCGTATCCTCGATCCTGCCGCCATGATGCAATGAGCCCAATGCGATGACCGTGATGATCGATGTCGAAAGTGCAGAGAAGACCTTCACCATGCATCTGCAGGGCGGCATATTGCTGCCCGTGGTGCGCGGCGTGTCGTTCCAGGTCAAGGCGGGGGAATGCGTCGTGTTGTCGGGACCGTCGGGCGCGGGCAAGTCGTCGATCCTGAAGATGATCTTCGGCAACTACCGTTGCGATGGCGGCCGCATCGGCGTCCGGCACCAGGGCGAGATGACCGATCTCGCCGGCGCCGAGCCGCGCCTGGTCCTGAATGCGAGGCGGCAGACCATCGGCTATGTCAGCCAATTCCTGCGCGCGGTGCCGCGCGTCCCTGCACTCGATGTCGTTGCCGAACCGCTGCTCGCGGCCGGCCTGCCGCGCGACGATGCGCGGGTGCGGGCGGGTGGGCTGCTGCGACGGCTGAACATTCCCGAACGGCTGTGGTCGCTGCCGCCGTCGACCTTCTCGGGCGGCGAGCAGCAGCGGGTCAACATCGCGCGCGGCTTCATCTCCGAAGTTCCGGTGCTGTTGCTCGACGAGCCGACCGCGTCGCTCGATGCGGCGAACCGTGCGGTCGTGGTCGACCTGATCGCAGCCAAGAAGAAGGACGGAGTGGCGATGCTCGCGATCGTGCATGATGACGAGATCCGCGCCCAGATTGCGGATCGCATGGTCGACGTCATGACATTCGCCGCGGCGGCGTAAAGGGACAAATTGCAGATGAGCGCGAACATGTCCGATCTCGTGATAGGAAATGCCAGGCTGGTCCTCGCCGACCGCGTCGTCGAGCAGGGCTGGGTGGCGATCGCGGGAGGCCGGATCGCCGAACTGGGCGAGGGGGCAGCGCCGGTTGGCAGCCTGGATGCCGGCGGCGACCTGTTGATGCCCGGCCTGGTCGAACTGCACACCGATCACCTCGAAGCGCATTTCGTGCCGCGCCCGAAGGTCTATTGGGATCCCGTTGCTGCCGTCATTTCCTATGACGGGCAGCTTGCGACCGCGGGCATCACGACGGTGCTGGATTCGCTGCGGGTGTGGAGCGAAGAGGGCGCCGAGGGCGTCGACGGCCAGGCCAATGTGCTCGCGGATGCGATCGCGACGGCGCGCGACGGCGGGCTGCTGCGGTCCGATCACTTTCTGCATCTGCGCTGCGAGGTGCCGATGCCGACCGTGGTCGAGGAGGCGCGGCAACTGGCCGGGCGCCCGGATGTGCGGCTGATGTCGCTGATGGATCATACGCCCGGGCAGCGCCAGTTTCGCGACGAAGGCAAGCTGCGCGACTACTATCGCGGCAAGAGCGGCGGCAAGACCGATGCAGAGCTCGACGTGATGTTCGCACGCCGCTTCGCCTATCAGCAGGCCTATGCGGCGCCGAACATGCGCGACATCGTTGCGCTGGCGAAGACCCATGACGTGCCCCTGGCCAGTCATGACGACACCACCGAGGAGAACGTCGCGGACGCGATCAAGGACGGCATCGCAGTCGCGGAGTTTCCAACCACGATGGAAGCCGCGCGGGGCCTGCACCAGGCGGGCATCAGCATCCTGATGGGCGCTCCCAACGTCGTGCGCGGCGGGTCTCACTCCGGCAATATCGCCGCCGTGGACCTCGCGCGCGAGGGCCTGCTCGACATTCTGTCGTCGGACTACGTACCGTCGAGCCTGCTGATGGGCGCGCTGCAATTGCCGCAGCGGGTGCCCTCCATCGATCTTGCCGCAGCCGTCCGCACCGTCACCAAGGCGCCCGCCGATGCCGTCGGCCTGCATGATCGCGGTGAGATCGCCGCAGGCAAGCGTGCGGACTTGATCCGTGTTCATGTCGCGGGACAGTTGTCGGTCGTGCGCAGCGTCTGGCGGGAAGGGCAGCGGGTGGCATGAGCGGAACCGAGGTTGCATCGGCGAAGACATCCGAGAAGCTCGGTCCCGGCCGCCTGATCCTGGTGGTCGGGCCGAGCGGCGCGGGCAAGGACACCTTGCTCAACGTGGCGCGCCGCGAATGCGCCAGCGATGACCGGATCGTTTTTCCGCGGCGGATCGTCACGCGCGAGGCCTCGGCTTTCGAGGATAATCTCGAGATGAGCGCGTCCGCTTTTCGTGAGGCGCTCAGCGCCGGTGAGTTCGCGCTGCATTGGGAGGCCCACGGACATGACTACGGCGTGCCGCGCGCGATCAAGAATGACATCCTGGCCGGCCGCATCGTGGTCGTGAACGTCTCGCGAACGATCATTCCCGCCGCGCGCCGGGACTATGCCGACGTCATCGTCGTCGCCATCACTGCGCCGGCAGATGTTCTCGCCGAACGGCTCGGCAAGCGGCACCGTCCGAGTGACGGCGATATCGGTGAGCGTCTTCACCGGGCGGTGAGCGAAGACACCGTGGCGGATGTCACGATCGTTAATGTCGGCGATCCCGAGCCGCACGGTCACAGGCTGGCGGAAATCATCAAGCGACCGATCGACGCAGAACCGATCGGATCCGAGGGAGGAGGCGGCCATGTCGATCATCACCACGATTGAGCAGCTCGAGGCGATCTATGGCGAGACGGGGCTGGCATCGACGGCGAAGGTGGCTGATCGCGTGACGCCGCACTACCGGATCATGATCGAGAAGTCGCCGTTCGTGGCGCTCGCGACCTGCGGTCCTGAAGGTCTCGACTGTTCGCCCCGCGGCGATCTTCCCGGCTTCATCCGTATCCACGATGACAAGACCCTGATGATGCCGGATCGCCGCGGCAACAATCGCGTGGATTCCCTGCGCAATATCGTGCGCGATCCGCGGATCGGTCTGCTGTTCCTGATTCCGGGATCGGGCAATACACTGCGTGTGAACGGACACGGTCATCTGTCGACGGCTCCCGATCTGTTGGAGTCGTTCCGGATGGAAGGCAAGCCGCCGCGCTCCGTCCTCGTCATGGCGGTGGAAGAGATCTACTTCCAATGCGCCCGCGCGATCGTTCGTGCCGATCTCTGGAACCCTGACAAGCGCGTCGACCCGCGGCAACTGCCGACACCGGGACAGATTCTTGCGGCGATGACGGCCAACGATATCGACAGCGCGGCGTACGATCGCGAGTGGCCCGAGCGCGCGCGGAAATCCTTGTGGTGAATTCGGCGCGCGGCTCTTCAAAAAGGGAAGGCCGGGCTCCGAAAGATCAGGCTGCGACGTCGAGCAGGCGTGAGGATCCTCTGATGAGAACCTTGCGCCCGGCGACGGTGAGCGTCGCGGCGCCATTGTCGATTGCGACGAGTCCAAATGCAGTGAGCTCGTCGACAATCACGCCGTTCAGCCTGCGGCGTTCACGCGCGGGAATGCGAAGCGCCTTCAGCGTCTCCCATTGGTCCGGCGTGAGCTCGTGTTCGATTTCCGCGTTCATGCTGCCTCGAATGTTGACGTCCCGCACCCGTCTTAGAAAGTCCGCGTGACGAAGATGCGACCTTCATGCATCCGTACTGATACGGTTCACGTCATTACGCTCGAACCCACCGGCGATTAATTCAAATTTGAATGATCGCGAATGTGGTGCTGCATTGCAGCTCGCCGTGTTGGTAGCGGTGAACGATCGTCCGGCGTTAACAGATAATTAAGGTGTGTGGGCGGCGCACAACGGTAACGCCGCTGTCACATCGGTGTGTCAAACGGCGCCATCGTCCTGCTCGAATCGGCCGGCGCATGTTTGAAACGAAACACGTTGAATGGCTGACCTGACCGACGTTTCGCCGCTGCAGTCGAACCGCAGAATCTGGTTGCGCAGCCTGGGCGGACTGGCCCTGAGCCTCTCGATTGCGGCTGTGGCCGTGTATGTCCTGGCACGCGCCGTCAAGAAGCTCGACTTCGCTCATGTTCTGTCGATCGTCGAGGCCACGAACCTTCATCTGATCGCGATGGCGCTGGCGTTCATCGTCCTCTCCTACGCCAGCCTCACGCTCTACGACCTGTTCGCGTTGCGGACGATTGGCCGGCGGGACATTCCCTATCGCGCGGCCGCGCTCGGCAGCTTCACGAGCTACCCGATTGCGCACGGCATCGGCGCGGTCGCGTTGATCTCACCGCTGGTTCGATATCGGATCTACGCGCCGTACCGGCTCGGTGCGATCGACATCGCCAATATCAGCTTCCTCACCGGACTGACCTTCTGGCTCGGAAATCTCACCGCGCTCGGCCTGAGCTTGATGATCGATCCGGACGCCTTCGGATGGGTGGAGTATTGGCCGCCGGCGCTCAACCGTCTCGTTGCCGCGGCACTGCTTTGCGCCGTTGCCGCGTTCGTCGTGTGGAGCTGGCCGGGGCGGCGAAGCGCCCGCTGGCCCGTTCGATTGCCGTCCGGGCCCGCTGTGCTGCTGCAGATCCTGGTCGGACTGGTCGAGCTCAGCACCGCGGCGCTGGCAATGTACGTCCTCATGCCGGCGGAACTCGGCATCGATCTCGCGCGGTTGATGGCGGTCTTCATTGCCGCGACCTTGCTTGGATTTGCCAGCCATGCCCCGGCCGGCATCGGCCTGTTCGATGCAACGATCCTGCTGGGCCTGGGCGGCGATCAGGAGCGGCTGCTCGCGGCGCTGCTGATCTTCCGTGCGCTCTATCACCTGCTGCCGTTCGTGCTCGCCCTCGCCGTGTTCGGCTGCGTCGAACTCTCGCGATCCTGCTGGAGATCGTCGCCCGTGTCAGACCGGCGAGTTCAGCTTCAGCCCGATCATGCCGGTGATGATCAGCGTGAGGCAGAATAGCCGCGTCGGATCCGCCGGCTCGCTGTAGAGGATCATGCCGGCGAGGATGCTCCCGGCCGCGCCGATCCCGGTCCATACCGCATAGGCGGTGCCAAACGGCAGTGAGCGCAGCGCGAGCGACATCATCGCGAAGCTGAGCAGAATGGCGATCACGGTGGCGACGCTGGGCCAGAAGCGCGTCAAGCCGTCGGAATGCTTCAGGCCGAGCGCCCAGATGATCTCGAGAGCTCCAGCCGCGAACAGAGCAAGCCAGCCGTTCATGAGGGCCGTGCACCCAACGGCGTGACATCGCCCACGGATCCGAGGCCGGCCTCGCGAAGCCGCGGATCGCCTGCACCCAGCAGTCCGGCCATTTCGTCATCTCCGCGCCGGTCGAACCTGCCGTCCATCTGCATGGTTTGCGCGACGCGCATATGACAGCTGCGAGCGCCACGCAGTCATCGGCGTGCGTCGGGTCTATCTCTCCTCCATCATCGTGAATACGAATCCCGTCAGCGTCGCGCCGACAGCAAAGGACAGCGTCAACACACCGACGAAGATCACGAACGTCACGTGCGGATCGAGACTATGGGCGATCAGAGTCGAGATGCCGAACGCATCCAGTTGGGTCAGCGCGAAGGCGAAGCCGAGCCCCATGGCGATGCCCATGAAGGTGTGGCAGGCCAACTCGATCAGGATGGCCAGATAGATCGCTGCGCTGCGTCGTTTGGGCGGCATGGGGCTCGGACTCCACGCTATGGCCCATGAACGCTGGAACGGCAAACGTTGTTCCTGTGCCGGCTGGCAAAGCCGATTGCCAAACCGAGCCGACAGCGGCTACGGATGACCGAGGTTCGGCCGCGGAAGAACAAGGGCTCGAACGGCCCGCAAGGGCGCCGGCGCGGCCGGGCGGCGCGGCGTCGCGCAATCCGACAGGGAGGATGACAACCCATGACGAACGCCATTCGTTTCCACAAGACCGGCGGTCCCGAGGTCCTCGCTTGGGAGCAGATCGAGGTCGGCAAGCCCGGCCCCGGCGAGGCGCGCATCCGCCATACGGCGGTCGGGCTCAACTTCATCGACATCTACAATCGCTCCGGGCTCTATCCGGTCCAGCTTCCGAGCGGACTGGGCAGCGAGGGCGCCGGTGTGATCGAGGAGCTGGGCGAAGGGGTGACGGACCTGAAGGTGGGCGACCGCGTCGCCTACGGCTCGTCGCCGCTCGGCGCCTATTCAGAGGCGCGGCTGATGCCGGCCGCGCTGCTGCTGAAGCTGCCCGATGACATCGATGACAAGACCGCCGCGGCGATGATGCTCAAGGGCCTGACCGCCCAGTACCTGATCCGGCAGACCTACCGCGTCAAGGCGGGCGAGACCATCCTGCTGCATGCCGCTGCCGGCGGCGTCGGCCTCATCCTCAGCCAGTGGGCCAAGCACCTCGGTGCCACCGTCATCGGCACGGTATCCAGCGACGACAAGGCGCAACTGGCCAGGGCGCATGGCTGCGAGCATACCATCATCTATACGCGCGAGGACTTCGTCGCGCGCGTCGGCGAGATCACCGGCGGCAAGAAGGTGCCTGTCGTCTATGACTCCGTCGGCAAGGACACGTTCCTGAAGTCGCTCGATTGCCTCGCGCCCCTCGGCTACGCCGTGCTGTTCGGCCAGTCCTCGGGCGCCGTCGATCCGCTCAATCTCGGGCTGCTCGCGCAAAAGGGCTCGCTGTTCGTGACCCGGCCGACGCTGTTCACCTACGCGGCCAAGCGTGAAAGCCTGGTCGCGATGGCCAACGAATTGTTCGACGTGGTCAAGTCGGGCGCGGTGAAGATCGAGGTCAATCAGACCTATCCGCTCAAGGACGCGGCTCGGGCACACGCCGATCTCGCGGCGCGCAAGACGACCGGCTCGACCGTCTTTCTGGTCTGATCCGACGTGCCCTTCCGGGGGGGCTGCTGCAGGTGCCGGCTCACCCGTTTCGTCGTCGCCGCACCATGTGGCACGGGCCGGCGCAGTCCGGTCAAACCTGCTCGTGCTTGCGCAGATCGCGAAGGTGATCGAACTGGACCGCCTGCAGGTCGGCGTCCCGCCCATCGATCTCGGGCAGGGCGGCTTCGGACATGATATCGGCCGTGACGTCCGCAACCGACCGGTCGACGATCTCGTGGATGAAGCTGACGTTCGAATATTCCCCCGACGCGATACGCGCAACGACGTCGCGCCGGGTCATTTCAGGATCGACCACGGCCTCGCGTCCGCGCCGGCCGTAGTCGATCATCACGACGAAATACTGCATGGAGCGCCGGTTCGCCTTCGGCTGACTGTGATGCTCCATTATTTCTTTAAATCAGAATTTTGTCAAGGCTGATTCGGTCCACCCTCGCCTCAGCCGACTCCATCCTCCGCCTGCGCGGCCATGACCACACCGGCATCGGCCGCAGAAATAGTCCAGGCGATGTAGCGTGGCGTGCGGAAGCATGTTCCCGCACGCCATGAGGACCGCGTGATCGCCCATCACTGCACGTTGAACGTCGCGCCGGGACATTCGGTGGTCACGCTGATCGGGATCCCCTGCGCCGCCGCCGCGGTCGGCTTCGGCTTCGCAACCACCTTCCAGCGGCCGGGCTTGTTCAGCCAATATCTGTGCCTCGATGTCGCAATGCGGCGCTCGGTATAGGTCGTGCCCTTCCAGATCAAGGGGCCCTTCGGCTTCGGTGCCGCGATCTCATGCCACGGTCCGAACTCGCCGAAGTCCATGAACCACAGATGCCATTCGAGCTTCTGATATTCATGATGGGACGCGACCACCTCGACGATGGGGCGGCCGTTCAGCCACGACACCTCGTCCTCGAGCGGCTTGATCTGCTGGCAACGGGTATGCAACGGCTCCTGAACGCGAAGCAGATCGTCTCGCTGGCTTTGCGTGAGCATCGCCGAGGTGACGGGCAGTCCCACGTTCGGATCATCGGCCGGATATGAGCAGATCGGCACCGTCGGCGGCCCCTGGCCCGTCCAGGGATTGTTGCTGCAATAGACTCGCCTGGTCACCGACGAAATGCCGGTGGTCGCCGTTTCCTCCGCCTTTCCGGTTTCCCGGTCCCAGACACCGCTGAACGTCGTCTTTTGATTCGGCGGACAGGCCACGGTCTTGTGGGCCGTCCACCAGTGCGAAACCTCGAATTCATAGTACGAGTAGCGCGGCTCCGGATACAGCACGGCTCTGACGCTGGTCAGCGCGTGGTGCGCTTCGCACGCCGTTCCATAGGTATCCAGCCAGCACACGAGGTGGAAGTTTTCGTTCGGCCAGCATCCCGCACGCGCCGACGACGTGAAGCCGAGTGCGGCGATCACCAAGGTAAAGGCAAGAAGATATCTCCGCATGGCGTTTCCCATGATGGCGTTTCCCCATGTCCCGCCTGTGCAGCCACAGGTTGACGATGAGTTTGCTCCGGCGCGGCGCCTGGTCCTTGATCGGGATCAATCCGCTTGCGCGACGTCCTCAACGTCGGCCGGACGTCGGCGATGACGCGACGGCGCCGCTGGCGGGCGCGTGTATCGTCGGGGCGGGTCACCGCTTGGAGCCGAGATAGCGGAAGACCAGCCTGTCCCACCGCCGCCTCCGAATGCCGACTGCTACGTCCATAGCGATGAGCTGCGGGTCGAGGACTGATCCGGGCGCCAGGCGCGGCTAGCGGCAAGGCGTCACGCCCGTCGAGGCTGGGCAAGAACTCAGTGTTCACGGTAAGATTTGGGGGCATGACGAATCGGCCGTTCAAGAGCGGCGA
>NZ_JAUEUE010000021.1:0-162023 GCF_032485055.1 Bradyrhizobium sp. SZCCHNRI20481 | reverse complement strand
TACTGGCCGCTCTTCAGCGACCAGAGAAAGCCGACCAGACCGGCAAGGCCGAGCGCCAAAGCGAGCGGAACGAGAATGATCATCACTTCCATGACACGGCCTCCCCAGCCACCTTGCGGGCACGCAGCGCATTCAGCATGACGATGATCGATGAGCCGGACATCGCGGCTGCCGCGATCAGCGGGGTGACGACGCCGCTGATCGCAAGCGGCACCGCCAGGACGTTATAGCCGACCGCGAGCCACAGATTCTGCCGCATCAGATGCAGCGCCTTGCGCGCGTAGTCGATCGCAGCCAGCACCGGCGCCAGGGGACGACCGAGAAAGACGAGATCGGCGGTGGCCTGGCTGAGATGCGCGGCCGAAATCGGCGACATCGAAACGTGCGCGGCGGCGAGCGACGGCGCATCGTTCATGCCGTCGCCGACCATCATGACCTTGACCCCGGCCCGCTTCAGCTCCTCGATGCGCGCGATCTTGTCGGCCGGCGTCACGCCGGCGCGCCACTCGCTGATGCCGAGCGCCATGGCGGCTGCGGCCACCGCCGCCTCGCGATCGCCCGAGAGGATCTCGACCTTGATGCCGCGCCGCTGCAGGCCGGCGACGATCTTGGCAGCGTCAGGGCGCAGGCCCTGGCGCACCGAGAACAGGTACTTGCTATCGCCGCGGCTGAAGGCAACCACCGAAGCCTCGGGATCGACGCTGCTGGTCTGCGCAACCAGCGCCTCTGCGCCGCAGAATGCCGGACGCCCCAGCCTGATTTCGACGCCGTCGACGACGGCGCGGACACCCTGCCCCGGCTCCTCGACCGCGCCCATCAGCGGCGAACGCGCATTGGCAGCCTGGGCCACCGCCGCCGCCACCGGATGATGGCTCGACAGTGCGAGCTGGCCGGCCAGTGCGAACACGTCTGCAGGAATGTCGGCGGCGTTGACGACCTCGAGCTCCGGCAGCGTCAAGGTGCCGGTCTTGTCGAAGATGACGTGATCGGCCTCGGCGAGGCGCTCGATCGCATCGCCCGCATTGAGCAGCACGCCGGACTTGAACATCGCGCCCGACGCCACGGTCTGCACGGTCGGAATCGCGAGCCCAAGGGCGCAGGGACAGGTGATGATCAGCACGGCGATGCCGGTGACGATGGCGTCGTGCCAGCTCGCCCCCATCAGCACCCAGCCGAGCACGGTGAGCGCTGCGGTCGCATGCACCACCGGCGCATACAGCCGCGAGGCGCGGTCGGCCAGCCGCATATAGCGCGAGCGGGCCTGCAGCGCGTTGTCGAGCAGGCGCGTGATCTCGGCGAGCAAGGTGCCCTCGGCGGCGGCCGAGACCCGGACGCGCAGCGTGCCGGAAATGTTGAGCGAACCCGCATAGACCGCGGTGCCCTGCTCGGCCGGCACGTAGAGCGTCTCGCCGGTGATCAGGCTCTGGTCGATCTCGGAGCGGCCCTCGACGACCACGCCGTCGACCGCGCAGCGCTCGCCGGGACGCAGCAGCACCAGATCGCCGGCGCGAACGGCGGCGACCGGCACCTCCGAAATCTCGTCGGGGCCGATGAACTTGGTCGCGGTCTCCGCCTTCAGCGCGGCCAGATTGCCGGCGACGGCGCGGGTCTTCCGCCGCATGTTCTGGTCGAGATAGCGGCCGACCAGCAGGAAGGTCAGCAGCATGATCGCGGCGTCGAAATAGGCGTGCTCGGCGTGATGAAACGTCTCGACGATCGACATGCCCAAGGCCAGGATCACGCCGATGCAGATCGGCACGTCCATGTTGACGTTACCGGTCTTCAAGGCACGCCAGGCGGAGCGGAAGAACGGCTGGCCGGCATAGGCCGCAGCCGGCAGCGCGATCACGGCCGACAACCAGTGGAAGAAGTCGCGCTGCTCGGGCAGCATGTCGCTGACATTGCCGGACCAGACCGGGATCGACAGCATCATCACGTTCATGGTCGCGAACGCCGCGACGCCAAGACAGCGCAGCAGGAAGCGCGACTCCTCGGCCTCGGTGGCTTCCGCACTCGCCTTCTCGAACGGATAGGCCTTGTAGCCGAGCTCGGCGAGCCGATCGATGAACTTGGCCGGATCGAGCGTGCCCTGCTTCCATTCCAGCGCGACGCGGCGGTCGGTGAGATTGACGCGCGCCAGCGTCACGTCGGGCAGCGCGGAGAGGCCGCGCTCGATCTTGGCCATGCAGCCGGCGCAGCTGACGCCTTCGACCGCGAGGTCGATATGCTTCAGCCCTGCCCCGAGATCCTTGACGTAGTGAGAGAAGTCACGCGTCGCATGCATGATCGAAATCCCTTCAGTTCAGCAGCACGCGGTTCTTCGACATGAACAGGCGTCGGCCGCTGGAATCGCCTTCGAGCACGAGGTCCCACTGGCCCGGCGCGATCGCCTCCGCCGTGCCGCGATAGATGCCGATGCCGACCTCGGCGAGCGCGACCTCCTGATCCGCGCGCTTGTCGGCGGGACGCTCGAGCCGGCCCTGGAAGGTCAGGCCCGAGACGGGATTGCCGCTCGCGTCGCGCGCGTTGACCTGCAGAATGGCGGCGCCTCCGGCGCCACGCTCGATATGCGCCTCGACCTGCCAGCGCCGCGCCTCCTGGGCGCGCGCCGCCGCGATCTCCTTTTCGTAGCCGAGGCTGGCGCTGTAGGCGCTGTCGACCTCGGTGCCCGGCAAGGTCGAGATCGCCATCTTCATCATGTAGACGTTGACCCCGATCACGGTCCCGAAGAAGGCAAGGAGCATCGCGAGCACCATGCCTCCGGTCAGCTGGAAAGAAGGATTGGAACGGCTGGCCATTGACAGGCTCCTTGCTTACGGGCTGACGAAATTGTCGGTGGCGGAGGCGACGACGCCAAGACCGATATCCGTCACGTGGAACTTCACCGGGATGGACTTCGCAGGATTGCTCTCCTCGGGCGCGGTCACCAGGAGGCGCAGCTCCTCGGTCTGGTCGCGGCCGACTACGATCATCGGTCGGTCCGGCGTGACGGAGTCGGCGCCGACGACGTGAACGGTCGAATTGACGGGACCCTCGATGTCGATGGCGATGACGCGATCGAAGCCGTGCTTATTGAGGACGCGCACCGTATAGGCATTGCGGATCGAGCCGTCGGACAGCTTGATCGCAATCGGATTGCGATCGTGCAGCACGTTGACCTCGAGCAGTGACCGGGTCGCGAGCTTGTAGGCCATGGCACCGCCGACCGCGGCGATGATCGCGGCATAGACGATGGTCCGCGGGCGCACGAGCTTGTAGATCGGCGGCTTGCCTTCCTGCCGGCGATGGATGTTGATGTCGTTGTCATAGCCGATCAGCCGCGTCGGGCGGCCGATCTTGGTCATGACGGTGTCGCAGGCGTCGATACAGAGGCCGCACTGGATGCAGTCCATCTGGGCGCCGTCGCGGATGTCGATGCCGGTCGGGCACACCGCCACGCATTGCCTGCAATCGATGCAGTCGCCGGCCGGCTGGCCGAGCGCGCGCAATTCGGCGGCCTTCTTGACCGACATGCGGCTCTCGCCGCGGTCGTAGCGGTAGGTGACGTTGAGCGCCCATTCATCGGTCAGTGCCGCCTGGATGCGCGGCCACGGGCACATATACACGCAGACCTGCTCGCGCATGAAACCGGCGAGCGTGTAGGTCGTCGCGGTCAGGATCGCGATCCAGACATAGGCGAGCATCGGCCCCTGGAAGGTGATGAGATCCTTCACGAGCGTCGGCGCATCGCTGAAATACAGCACCCAGGCGCCGCCGGTCCACCACGCGATCATCAGCCAGATCGAATGCTTGAGCACGAGCTCCGAGATCCGCTCCAGTTTCATCGGGTCGTTGGAGGCATCCTTCTTCATGCGCTCCCGGCGGTCGCCCTCGATCAGGCGCTCCACCGCGTAGAACAGGTCGGTCCACACTGTCTGCGGGCACAGATAGCCGCACCAGATGCGGCCGCCGATCGCGTTCATCAGGAACAGGCCGATGGCGGCGATAATCAGGAGGCCGGTGAAGTAGTACACCTCCTGCGGCCATAGCTCGATGAAGAAGAAATAGAAGCGGTGGTTCGGGAAGTCGATCAGCACCGCCTGATCGGGCGCGCCGAAGCCGCGATTCCAGCGCACGAACGGCAGGAAATAATAGACACCGAGACAGAAGCCCATCAGGCCCCATTTGATCCGGCGGAAGGTTCCTGAGACGCTCTGCGGATAGACCTTCTTGTGCGCGGCATAGAGCGGACCGCAATCATCCACCGGCTGCAGGTCCTGAGGCTTCAGGTCGTCCGGTCTTACCGTCTGGTTCATGGCTGGCGGGTCATGGCTGGGGGATCTTCTCGCAGTTGCGGCCGAAGGTATTCCCACCTCCGGCCGCGCAGTTGATCCAGCTCAATTGAAGGAAAGGTTCCGTTGGATTTCCGTTACTTTCCTCCGCCCAGCGAGTGGACGTAGACGGCCATCGCCTTGATCGTGGTCGGGTCGAGACGGCCCTCCCAGGCCGGCATGACACCGGCGCGACCGTTGGTGATGGTCTCGATCAGGGTCGCCTCGTCGGAACCGTAGAGCCAGATCTTGTCGGTCAGGTTCGGCGCCCCGAGGTCCGGATTGCCCTTGGCGTTGTCGCCATGGCAGGCCGCGCAGTTCTCGGCGAAGACCTTGGCGCCGGCCTTGGCGTCATAACCCGGCCGGGTCGGCAGGCCCGCCAGCTCCCGAACGTAGTTGGCGACCGTGACGATCTCAGCCGGCTTCAGGACACCGTCCTTGCCGAAGGCGAGCATCTGGCCCTCACGCGTCTTCGGGTGACCCGAGCGCACGCCGTACAGCAGGGTCTGCTGGATCTGCTCCAGCGAGCCGCCCCACAGCCAGTCGTCGTCGTTCAGGTTCGGGAAGCCCTTGGCGCCGGCCGCGCCGGTCCCGTGGCAGGCGGCGCAGTTGTCGCCGAACACGGTCTTGCCCTTGGCACGCGCCAGGGCCAGCATCGCCGGATCCTTCTCGATGTCGGCGAGCGAGGCGGTCGCGAGCGCCGCCATCTTGGCGCCGCGGATCTTCTCGAGATTGGCAAGCTCGACCGCCACGTCCGCACGGGACGAGTAGCCGAACAGGCCCTGAGTGTTACTGGAGATGGTCGGCCAGGCCGGATACACGATCCAGTAGCCGATCGCCCAGACGATGGTGATGTAGAAGGTGATCACCCACCACCGCGGCAGCGGGGTGTTGAGCTCCTTGATGCCGTCCCAGGCGTGGCCGGTGGTGGGGGTGCCGGAGACACTGTCGACTTCGGTATGGTCAGCCATGATGAATTAATCCTCCCGCAACGGCATGCTCGCCGCCTCGTCGAAAGCGGCCTTGTTGCGAGGCCAGAGGGCATAGGTCACGATCGCGATGAAGATCGCGACGAAGATCGGGGTCCACAGCGTCGTCACGAGTGACGACGCGATGTTTTCGACTGCAATGATGGGCTTCATGATGTTCGCCTCTGATCTCAGCGCAGATTGGCTTTTTCGTTGTAGATCTTGAAGTCGACCAAGGTGCCGAGCATTTGCAGGTACGCTACCAGCGCATCCATCTCGGTCGGCGCACCCGCCTTGCCGTCGAAGTTGCGCACCACCGCCTTCGGATAGCGTTTGCTGAGCGCCTCGGCACCGGCACCGTCCGGATCGACCTGCGCCTTGAGGTCGGTGGCGGCGTTGGCGATCTGGTCGTCGGTGTAGGGCACACCCACCGCCCGCAGCGTCTTCAGGTGATCGGCGACGTTGTCGGCGTTCAGCTCGGTCTCCTTCAGGAAGGGATAGCCGGGCATGATCGATTGCGGGACGATGGCGCGCGGGTTGGTCAGGTGGGTGACATGCCAGTCGTCGGAGTACTTGTTGCCGACGCGGGCGAGGTCAGGCCCCGTACGCTTGGAGCCCCACTGGAACGGATGGTCGTACATGCTCTCCGCGGCGAGCGAGAAGTGGCCGTAGCGTTCCACTTCGTCGCGCAGCGGACGAACCATCTGCGAATGGCAGAGATAGCAGCCCTCGCGGACGTAGATGTTGCGGCCGGCCAGCTCGAGCGGCGTATAGGGACGCACGCCGTCGACCGCCTCGATCGTGCTCTTCAGGTAGAAGAGCGGAGTGATCTCGACGAGGCCGCCGATCGCGATCACCAGCAGGATGCCGATGACCAGGATGATCGAGTTCTTCTCGAAGACTTGGTGTCGTTGCCAGAAAGACATGGTTGATACCTCACTCCGCCGGCTGAAGGGCGACGGGCGACTGAACTTCTTCCTCACCGACACGGACCGTCATCCAGAGATTGTAGGCCATGATGAGTGAGCCGATCAGGAACAGTGCGCCACCAGCGGCACGGATGATGTAGAAGGGGTGCATCGCCTCGACGGTCTCGATGAACGAGTATTCGAGGAAGCCGAGCGCCGTGTAGGACCGCCACATCAGACCCTGCAGGATGCCCGAGACCCACATCGCGGAGATGTAGAGCACGATGCCCAGCGTGGCCGTCCAGAAGTGCCAGTTCACGAGCTTGAGGCTATAGAGACCCTTGCGGTTCCAGATCCACGGCACCAGGCAGTACAGCGCGCCGAAAGAGACGAAGCCGACCCAGCCGAGCGCACCGGAGTGCACGTGACCGATGGTCCAGTCAGTGTAATGGCTGAGCGAGTTGACCACCTTGATCGACATCATCGGACCTTCGAAGGTCGACATGCCGTAGAAGGCGACCGAGACGACCAGCATGCGCAGCACGGGGTCCGTCCGCAGCTTGTCCCACGCTCCCGACAGGGTCATCAGGCCGTTGATCATGCCGCCCCAGGAGGGCATCCACAGCATGATCGAGAAGGTCATGCCCAGGGTCTGCGTCCAGTCCGGCAGCGCCGTATAATGCAGATGGTGCGGGCCGGCCCAGATGTAGAGGAAGATCAGCGCCCAGAAGTGGATGATCGACAGCCGGTAGGAATAGACCGGCCGTTCCGCCCGCTTCGGGATGAAGTAGTACATGATGGCGAGGAAGCCGGCGGTCAGGAAGAAGCCGACCGCGTTGTGGCCATACCACCACTGGAACATCGCATCCTGCACGCCACCCCAGGCGATGTAGGACTTGGAGCCGAACAGCGACACCGGAAGCGCCGGGTTGTTGCCGAGGTGCAGAACCGCGATCGTGACGATGAAGGCAAGATAGAACCAGTTCGCCACGAAGATGTGCGGCTCCTTGCGCTTGATGATCGTCGTCAGGAAGACCAGCAGGTAGACCACCCAGACGATCGTCAACCAAAGATCCGAGTACCATTCGGGCTCAGCGTACTCCTTGCCCTCGGTGACACCGAGCAGATAGCCCGTGCCCGCGATCAGGATGAAGAAGTTGTAGCCGATCACCACGAACCAGGGCGCGAGATCGCCGGCGAGGCGCACGCGGCAGGTCCGCTGCACGACGTAGAACGACGTCGCCAGCAGCACGTTGCCGCCGAAGGCGAAGATCACCGCCGAGGTATGCAGCGGCCGCAGGCGGCCGAAGCTGGTCCATGGCAGGTCGAAGTTCAGCGCGGGCCAGGCCAGTTGCGAGGCGATGATGAGGCCGACCGTGAAGCCGGCGATGCCCCAGAACATCGACATGAACGAGGCGAACTTGATCGGACCGAGATTGTAGTTCGGCCGACCATTGATCTCCTGCGGAGGCAGCTCGCCGCGCTCGAAGTAGCGGTTGAGGATGAAGAAGACGGACGCCGCGCTGGCGGCAGCCGCGAGCGAGGCGTGGAACGCGAAGGCCGTATCCAGTGCCTTCGCCGCAGCGAAGACGCACAGGAAGGCGGTGACGGCAAAAGTGAGCGACAAGCCACTTTCGCCGATGGTCATGGATTTTGTGGATGAGGACGCGCTCATGCGGAATCTCGCTGAAAGAACACGAGCCCAGCAACCACAATCGTTCACACGTGGAATTGATCGAAATCAACTTTGCGACCGGTTCGCCGGTAAACAGGCGGAGTGTTGCACGACGACGCGGTTTCGGTCGCAGACACGGCGACGGCCGGCATGCAGCGATGCATGCCGGCCGTCATTAGACGTTCGTAGCAGGCTTCGGACTCAGTGCGCCGCGCTCAATCCTTGGCGGCAGCCGCCAGCGCTCGCACGATGTCCTCGCGGGCGACGATCCCGACCACGCGGTTGTCGGCATCGGTCACGGGAAGGCTGCGGATGCGATGCTCGACCATCAGCTGCAGCACGCGCGTCAGCTTCGTATCCGGCCTGACGTAGATGAATTCGGACGTCATCACGTCGGCGACCGTCCGGTTCATCAGGTCGCTGTAGCGCGGCAGCATCTGATTCGGCGTGAAGGCAAAGCACTTCAGCACGTCGAACTTGGTGACGATGCCGATCACCTCGTCGTTCTCGACGACGGGGTAGGTGTTGAAATCGTCGCGGTCGAACATCTCGCCGAGCTCGCGGATCGTCGTCTCCCGGCTCACGGTCGTGACGTTGCGCGTCATGTAGTTGCCGGCGGTTTCCTCGAGAAATCTGTACAAGGCGGCAATCCTGTTCTCGAATGGAGCGGGTCGAATTTCAGTGCGACAGCAGAACGCAACGCTCACTGCGCGTCATCAGATGCTCGGTAACCCCGCCGAGCACGAGCTCGCGGAACCGGGAATGACCATAGGCGCCGGCCACCACGAGGCCTGCCGAAAGATCGGCGGCGACGGCGTCGAGCGTGGCCACAACGTTCCGTCCCTGCCCCGGCTCCGCGACGCGCGCCGATGCGACGATCTTGTGACGGCCGAGCCATGCGACCACGTCCGCAAGACGCGCTGCGCAGGCGTCATATTCCGTGGCGGTCTCCAGGATCTCGACGACCACGACGCCGCTCGCCTTGGCGAGCAGCGGCAGGGCATCGGTCAGGGCCCGGCGCGCCTCCGATGTCTCCTTCCAGGCCACCAGCACGGTCCCAAGATCGAGCGAACTGGCGTTGTCCGGCACCACGAGCAGCGGGCGCCCGGCCTGCATGACGAGATCCTTGGGATTGGCGACCGCGAACGCATCGGACATCCCGGGCGGCACGCTGCCGGTGACGAGAATGTCGGCGGCACGGGCCTGCGCCAGCACATGGCGCGCGGGAAAATCTACAGCGCCGCGCCAGCTCAACGACGCAGCCCGGTCACCAACGGCGGTGCGGAACTGCTGTTCGAGCTCGGCCAGTCGATTCCGCAGCGCGGCCTCGCCCTGCTCGATCAGATCCTGCGCCTGCTCGCCGGTCGTGAAGTAGAGCGGCGGCGCGAATTCCGCAGCCGCCACGCCGATGACGCCTGCGTCGAAGCGCGCCGCAAGGTCGGCCGCGACCTGAAGGCGGGCCTCATTCGGCTGACTGAGCGCAAGGCTCACCATCACAGTCGCGAACGTCATCCCGTCTCTCCAAACATTGCTTCCATGCAGCTCTTAGAGGTGAAATCACCTGCCGTGATGAGATAGATCAAGGTGCGGCGGTAAAGCACGGGCGGCAGGACACCGTTGGAACCCGGCCCACGATCGGAGAAAGCCTTGAATTGTCGAACCAAAGTTTAAGTCGGGCCGGGTTGCGGGGGCGCAATCTGGTATAGGATACCGCGGTGGTCGGCCTCCCGGCTGCGGCGATAACGGCGAATCGAACAACGGCGAATCGATCAAAGGCTTCGAATTGCGCGGCTTCACCCAACCCTTCCCGGATGCATCCGCCAGACCCGACGACGCTCGGACGCTGGGCTTCGGCGCGTGGGATCTCGATCTGGCCTCGGGCGAGTTCTACTGGTCGGTGACGACGCGGAAGCTGTTCGGCGTGGCGGCCGACGAGCCGGTGACCTACGGCTCCTTCCTGGCGCTGCTGGCGCCCGAGGATCGCGCGCCGGTTGAGGCCGCGATCGAGGATTCGCGCCGTCAGAGCACCGGGTTCGACATGTCGTTCAAGATGTCCGGCAGCGGCCACTGGATTCGCGTGCTTGCCGGCGTGGTCCCCGACGAGGCCGGCACACCGCACCGTCTGCGCGGCATCGCCCTCGACATCGACCAGGAGAAGCGGCTGGAGGAGACGCTGCGGCTGCGCGAGCAGCATTTCCGCTCGATCCTGGACACCGTGCCGGACGCGATGATCGTGATCGACGGCAGCGGTACGATCCAGTTCTTCAGCTCCGCGGCGGAGCGCATGTTCGGCCTCACCGAGGCGGAGGCGGTCGGCCTCGACGTCAGCGAATTGATGCCCGAGCCGGACCGCTCCCGCCATGCCGGCTACCTCACCCGCTACCACGCCAGCCGCGAGCGCCGTATCATCGGCATCGGCCGTATCGTGACCGGCCGCCGCCGCGACGGCACGACATTCCCGATGCATCTGTCGATCGGCGAGATGCAGTCCGGCGGCAAGCCCTATTTCACCGGCTTCGCCCATGATCTCACCGAGCATCAGCAGACCCAGGCGCGGCTGCGCGAATTGCAGTCGGAGCTGGTCCACGTGTCGCGCCTCAGCGCCATGGGCGAGATGGCCTCGGCGCTGGCGCATGAGCTGAACCAGCCGCTCGCCGCGATCAGCAATTACATGAAAGGCTCGCGCCGGCTGCTGGCCGGCAGCGGCGATCCGAACACGCCCAAGATCGAGAGCGCGATGGACCGCGCCGCCGAGCAGGCGATTCGCGCCGGCCAGATCATCCGCCGTCTGCGCGACTTCGTCTCGCGCGGCGAATCGGAGAAGCGGGTCGAGAGCCTGTCGAAGCTGATCGAGGAAGCCGGCGCGCTCGGCCTTTCCGGCGCCCGCGAGCAGAACGTCCAGTTGCGCTTCCAGCTCAATCCGGAGGCCGACCTCGTGCTGGCCGACCGGGTCCAGATCCAGCAGGTCCTGGTCAATCTGTTCCGCAATGCGCTCGAGGCGATGTCTCATTCCGCCCGCCGCGAGCTCAGTGCGACAAATCGCAGACTCGGCGACGACTTGATCGAGGTCTCGGTCTCCGATACCGGAACGGGATTCCACGACGACGTCATGCCCAACCTCTTCAAGACCTTCTTCACCACCAAGGACACTGGAATGGGAGTCGGCCTCTCGATCAGCCGGTCCATCATCGAGGCCCACGGGGGGCGCATGTGGGCCGAGAACAACGAGGCGGGCGGAGCGACGTTCCGCTTCACCCTGCCGGCGGCCTCGACCAGGGTTGAGCACGATGGCTGAACGGGCCAAGGTCTATGTGATCGACGACGACGAGGCGATGCGGGATTCGCTCAACTTCCTGCTCGATTCATCAGGCTTCGACGTCACGCTGTTCGAGAACGCGGAGGTCTTCCTCGGCCGACTGCCGACGCTCCCTTTCGGCTGCGTCGTCTCGGACGTGCGGATGCCCGGCATCGACGGCATCGAGCTGCTCAAGCGCATGAAGGCCGCCGGCAGCAGCTTCCCGATCCTGGTGATGACCGGCCATGGCGACGTGCCGCTCGCGGTCGAGGCGATGAAGCTCGGCGCGGTCGATTTTCTGGAGAAGCCGTTCGAGGACGAGCGATTGGTTGCCATGATCGAAACGGCCATCCAGCAGGCCGAGCCGGCCGCGAAGAACGAATCGGTCACGCAGGATGTCCTGGCACGCGTCGCCAGCCTGAGCCCCCGGGAGCGACAGGTGATGGATGGACTGATGGCCGGGCTCTCCAACAAGCTGATCGCGCGCGAATACGACATCAGTCCGCGCACCATCGAGGTCTACAGGGCCAACGTGATGACCAAGATGGGAGCGAACAGCCTCTCCGAGCTGGTGCGTCTGGCGATGCGCGCAGGCGCGCTGAAGGATTGAGCTAGATCAAGATACCTTGACAGAATCGAGTGTTATGTTGTGCCTCGGTTCAACATCACATTCTCGCGGCACGTGCGATGTCGGCTCACACAAAACTTACGGTCTACGTAGCCGACGACGATGCTGACGTCCTCGGCTCGCTGCGCTTCCTGCTGGAGGCTGACGGCTTCGACGTGCGCACGTTTCGCAGCGGCACCGCGCTGCTCAAGGCCTCCGACCACGCGCCCGTCGACTGCTTCGTGGTCGACTACAAGATGCCGGAGATCAACGGGGTCGAGCTCGCCGAACGGTTGCGTAAGCAGGGCGCCACCGCTCCGGTGGTGCTGATCACCGGCCATTACGATGACAGGCTTGCGGCGCGCGCGGCGGCCGTCGGGATCCAGGATTTCCTGCTCAAGCCGCTGCTCGACGACAATCTGGTGAAGCGGATCCGCAAAGCGATCGCCAACGACCATTCGGGTACCGCACAGCGCGTCTCCTGACCCGGCCGGCCTACGTATATCTACGTAAGGGGCCCCCCTTAAGATATCGCGCGAAATGTCCTTAACGGGAGCCGCCGTGTACCACATCGCCATCCGCCGCAAGGAGATGGTCATGCTCAATCAGTCGATTATCAATTCGGTCGTCAGCACCAACGTTCCCCACACCGTCCCCTCTCCTGCGGCCAATCCCTTTGCCGAGATCACCGGCCACACCGGGCTGATCGCCAGCGAGTTCTCGTACAAGAAGGACGAGGAGATCTATGGCGAGGACGAGCCGGCCGAGTACGTCTACCAGGTGATCTCCGGCGCGGTTCGCAGCTACAAGCTGCTCTCCGACGGCCGCCGCCAGATCGGCGCCTTCCATCTTCCAGGGGACGTTTTCGGCCTCGAATTCGGCTCCATGCACCGTCTCGCCGCCGAAGCCATCATCGACACCACCGTGCGCCTCGTGAAACGCCGCAGCCTCGAACAGGCCGCAGGCGTCGACGTCACGGTCGCCCGCAAGCTCTGGACCATGACGGCCGGCGATCTCCGCCATGCCGAGGACCACATGCTGCTGCTGGGCCGCAAGACCGCGATGGAGCGCGTCGCCACCTTCCTGCTCGAGATGGACCGCCGCCTCGCCGTCGCCGGCATGATGGCGCTGCCGATGTGCCGCCGCGATATCGGCGACTATCTCGGCCTGACCCTGGAGACCGTATCGCGCGCGCTGTCGCAGTTGCACAGCCAGGGCGTTCTCGGCTTCTCCGGTGCCCGCCAGATCGTGCTGCGCAACCGCCAGCGCCTGCGCAGCATGGACGCCTGAGGCGCCCTGCCCGTTCACGCCCTGCGCCGGCGGTGCCCGGTCTCGGGCATCAGCAGCGCAATCAGAAGAAGACCTGTCAGCGCCACGCCCGACAGACCCATAAAGGCGGTGGCGCTGCCGTAGCGGTCGCTGGCGAAGCCGGCGACGACGGTGGACAGCGATCCGCCGATCCCCGACGCCGTCCCGACAATTCCCTGCGCCAGATTGAAGTGCCCGCTGCCGAAGGCGACGTCGGCCACCGTGAGTGGAATCATCACGGCGAAGACGGCCGCGGTGACGCCGTCGAAGATCTGCACCGCCACCAGCACGTAGGGATCGTGCACGACCGCGAACAGCGCGCCGCGCATCGCGAGCGCGGCAAACCCCAGCATCAGCAGCGGCCTGCGGCCCCATTGCTGCGCCACCGCGCCGACCGAGGGCGAGGTCAGCGCCACGATCGCCTGCGGCACCACGATGCAGAACGCGATCAGCATCGGCGCCCATTCGCTCGATTTCGTCGTCACCACGCCGGCCATCAGCGGCAGCATCGCCGCATTGGCGAGTTGCAGCAGGAACACGCCGAGCGCGAAGACGAGCAGCGCGCGCTGACGCAACAGGCCGAGCAGATTCGACAGCCGCGCGACCTCCTTGTCCTCGTGATCGGCCCGGCCGTGCGCCCGCGCGACATCGATCTCGCGCTCGCGGATTCGCGACAACGCGATCAGCGTCGGAAAGGCGAGAATGAAGGTGACCAGGAACACGGCGCGGCTGGACAGCAGATAGCCGCAGGTGCCCATCACGGCCGCGGCCACGCCATTGCCGAGCGACGCGAACCGCGCATTGCGGCCGAGCCGCTCCGCCATGCCGCGCGGCCCGACCAGGCCGAGGCTGATCGCCGCGATCGCGGGTCCCAGCACGCAGCTCGCCGCCGCATGCAACGTTGCGGCAGCCGCGACCACGGGAAAGATCGGCCAAGCCGCATAGGCCAGCGCGCAGCCGCCGATGGCCGCGATGGCAAGGCCGGCGACGCGGCGCTCGGATCTGGCCGCATCGATGATCGCGCCGCCCGGCATCTGCCCGATCAGCCCGACGATGCCGCCGATCGACAGCACCAGACCGATCTGCGCCTGCGTCCATTTCTGCGTCGTCAGATAGACCGCGATGAAGGGACCGAAGCCGGTCTGCACGTCGGCCAGGAAGAAGATGAACCAATCCAGCCCGCGCAGGCTCTGCCGCGACGGCGCTGGTCTTGAAGTCTGGCCATGATCCTCCCCGTCATCCAGACGCGCGCCCGCCTCTACCGCGCCGTCAGGCTCGGACTCCCGGTCAGGCGATCTGGACGGCCGTGCAATCGGCATGGCTCTCACATCTCAACTCATCTCAACTCATGAGGCTGACGGGACAGAACATCCCCACCGTGTTCCGCTGCACGCGCAGGCCGGACCGGCAATCTCACGCATCAACTCAATGATCGAAATCCCAGGGAGACAGCTTGCCGGACGCGCCGAGCACGACGACGGGCTTGTCCTCCTTGTATTCGGGCGCGGCCTTCACCTGCTCCTTGGTGAGGTCGAGCGTGACCTGGTCGCTCTTCTCGGCGATGTGCTTGAAATCGAGCGCGGTCCAGTCGACCACGATCTTGCGGCTGCCGACGCCGAGGAAGCCGCCGAAATCGATCACCGCGGCGCGCACCGTGCCGGTGAGATCGACGATGACGTCGACGATGTGGCCCATGTCCTCGCCGGTCGAGCTGCGCACGTCGCGACCGAGCACGCCATGCGCATCGCGCGCGCCGAGGATAGTGACCGAAGGTGGTGGTGCCGGCTCTTTCGCGGGCGCCGCCGCATCCTTGGCGGGCGGTGTCGGCGACGGCTGCTGCGCATGCCCATGGGTCGCATGCAGACCGATCAGCAGCGGCAGCATGAGGAGGCAGCTGCGAGCAGCTCGGCGGAGGGCGTGTTTCAGCGCCATCATTGCGCCAGCACCAGCGAGACCTGGATCTGACCGCGCCGCCGCAGCACCTCCATGGAGATGTCCTCGCCATGGCGGCGAATCCGCAGGTCGATCGTCGAGTTGCCGAGCCTGAGATCGCGCAGCACCACCCAGTCCAGGAACGCCGGCAGCCGCGGATTGCGCAGGCGGATCTCGCCGCGCGCGGCGTCGAACTCGAGCCCGAGCGCCGCCTCGAGCAAGGTGAACGGCGTCGCGCTGGCCCAGGCCTGCGGCGCGCAGGCCACTGGATAGAGCGTCGGGCCGCGATGCTTCTCGCGCCGGAAGCCGCAGAACAGCTCCGGCAGCCGGCGCAGATCCATGTAGGACGCTGCTTCGAACAGGCCGCCGAACACCTGCTCGACCGCATGCTTCAGGCCATAGCGCGACAGGCCGAGCGCAATCAGCGCATTGTCGTGCGGCCAGATCGATCCGTCGTGATAGGACATCGGATTGTAGCGCGGCTCGCCGCAGGCGACGGTGCGGATGCCCCAGCCCGAGAAGAAATGCGGCCGCAGCAGTTCGGCGGCAAGCTTGCGGGCGCGATCCTCGCGCACCATGCCGCTGAACAGCAGCTGCCCGGCGTTGGACGTCCGGACGCGGCAGGGCTGCTTGTGGCCGTCGAGCGCGAGCGCATAGGTGTTCAGATCCTCGCACCAGAAGGCGTCCTCGAACCGTTCCGCGAGATCAGCGGCCTCGGCCTGGAGCCGGTCCGCCATCTCGGCCTTGCCGAGCCGACGGGCGCAACGCGCCGCCAGCTGCTTGCCGGCAAAGACATAGCCCTGCACCTCCGCAAGCGCGATGTAACCTTCCGCGAGACGTCCATCGGCATGGAACACCGCGTCGTAGGAGTCCTTCCAGCCCTGGTTGGCGAGACCCTGCTCGGAGGCGCGCTGATATTCCACGAAGCCATCGCGATCGGGATCGCCGGGGCCGTCGATCCAGCGCAACGCCAGCTCGATCGCCGGCCATAGCTCCCTCAGGGTGTCGATGTCGCCGGTGCGCTCGATATAGAGGCCGGCGAGCAGCACGAACAGCGGCGTGGAATCGACGCTGCCATAATAGCATCCGAACGGCACCTCACGCAGCGCCGCCATCTCGCCGCCGCGCATCTCGTGCAGGATCTTGCCGGGCTCGGCATCGGACAGCGGATCGGTCGTGCGCGCCTGATGCACGGCGAGCCGGCGCAGGACGCCGCGGGCAATGCGCGGATCGACCCACAGCATCTGCAGCGCGGTGATCAGCCCGTCGCGACCGAATGTCGTCGAATACCAGGGAATGCCGGCATAGGGATAACGCCCCTCCGGCGTATCCGTCATCAGGATGTTCAGATCGGCCGCTGCCTGGCACAGCACCTCGTTGAGGATGTCGTTGGAGGTCTCGATGCTGGCGGCGCCAACGGTGCATCGGCGCATCTCGCGGCGATGGGCGAGCAGGCTGCGGAAGAAGCGCCGGGGCCGCTCGCCGGCCTTGGCGTTGCACATCACGGCCACGAACAGCGAGGCGGATTCCTGCGGGGCAAGATCGAAATGATAGGTTGCGGCATTGACGGTGAGATGCGTCGGACGCGGATCGAAGCTCACGTCGGTGGTGCGCAGGACGTTGTCCAGGCCGCGATAGCGCAGGACGACCTCGGACGGGTCCACCAGCCGGCTCGCGCTGATGCCGCGCCGCGGCCGCACGGTGCCTCGCACCTCGAAAACGTCGGCAAAATCATTGTCGAATGTCAGCTTGAGATCGAAGCTGGCCTGGCGATCGCCATGGTTCTGCAGCCCGATGCGCTGATAGGCCGTGCCATGCCACAGAAAGATCGTGCGCACGATGTGCAGCATATCCTTCGGCAGCACCAGGCGGCCCTGGCTGTAGATGTCGGGATTGGTGAGATCGACGGTCAGCGCGGAGTTGTCGTCGCGCAGGCTCGAGCCGAGCAGCAGGGGCTGAACGTCGTCCAGCGTCAATTCGAGCCGCGCGAGATAGCGCGTATCAGCGTTGAAGAGACCGTCCGGTCCGCCGGCCGAGGCGCCGATGTCGCCGTGGCCGTCGAGGACGATAAACGTATCGTCGTGCTTGAGCGAGCGCCGCGGCCGGGACGCCGGCCCCGTCATGGGAATATAGAACGGCTGCTCCGCGGGCTCGTCCGTCTGGGTGATCGACGACAGTGTGCTTGCGACTTCGGCGGACATGTTGGCCTCATGCGATGTTGAAGTGCCCAGACAACCGAGAGTGCACGTTCTCGACGCGACCCGACGCTACGATCAGGCGGCGAACTTGGCGAGCCGGTTCATCTCCTGGGTCACGAGATCCCGATACGGGCCCTCGTCCTGCATCAGCCGGTCGGGCGCGCCGTCCTCGATGATCCTGCCCGATTTCAGCACCACCACGCGGTCAAAATTCCGCAAGGTCGCGAGCCGATGCGCGATCGCGATGACGGTGCGGCCGCGCATCAGCCGACTCAACGCCTCGCGGATGGCCTCCTCGGACTCGCTGTCGAGCGCAGCCGTGGCTTCGTCGAGCAGCAGGATCGGCGCGTCCTTGAGGAACGCCCGCGCGATCGCGATGCGCTGGCGCTGCCCGCCCGACAGCTTGACGCCGCGATCCCCGACCATCGTCTGCAGTCCTTCCGGCAGCGTCTCGACGAAGTCGCAGCGCGCCGCGATCGCCGCCCGTAACACCTCGTCGTCGGTCGCACTCGGACGTCCGTAGCGAATGTTCTCCAGAATGGAGCGATGGAACAGCG
Organism: Bradyrhizobium sp. SZCCHNRI20481; assembly: GCF_032485055.1. Lineage (NCBI taxonomy): Bacteria > Pseudomonadati > Pseudomonadota > Alphaproteobacteria > Hyphomicrobiales > Nitrobacteraceae > Bradyrhizobium > Bradyrhizobium sp. SZCCHNRI20481. The sequence continues at coordinate 144,265 of NZ_JAUEUE010000021.1, read as the reverse complement.
AGATGTCCTGCGGAACCACCGAGATCGCCTCACGCAGGCTCTGCTGGGTGACCTTGGCGATGTCCTGACCATCGATCCTGATGTGCCCGGCTTGCGGATCATAGAACCGTTGCAGCAGCGTGAACAGGCTCGACTTGCCGCCGCCGGACTGTCCGACCAGGCCCACGCGCTGGCCCGGCTGCAGGCGCAGCGTGAAATTGTCGAACAGCTTGTCGCCGCCTGGATAGTGGAAGGTGATGTTGTCGAAGGCGATGGCCGCACCGCTCTTGACCAGCGGCTCGGCCTCGGGGTGATCGCGCAGCTCGTGCGGCTGCAGCAGGGTCGCGATCGCCTCGCTCATGCGCGCGACGTGCTGGGTGACGTCGACCAGCGCCACCGCCAGATCGCGCGTCGCGTTGAGAATGCAGAGGCCGAGCGTGCAAACCAGCACGACGTCGCCCGTCGTCGCCCCGCCCCGCTGCCACAGCGAGATCGCCCACGCCATCAGCGCGACCGTCAGCACGATCGTGACCGTCGCGTGCAGAATGCGCAGCTTCTCGAGGTAGCGAAGACTGCGCCCGCGCGCCTCCAGCTCCCTGTCGACCGTCGCATCGAATCGGTCATGCTCGTGGCGCAGGCCGCAGAACGCGCGCACCAGCGGCATGTTCGAGATCACGTCGACCATCTCGCCGTCGACCATGGCCGCCTTGTCGGCGAAATCGTCATGCAGCGGCTTGCCGGCTGCCGCCAGACGGAACATCGCCGCCACCATCATCGCCGCGATCAGCAGCAGGCCGATGGCCATCGGGCCGCTCACGGTTCCGATCAGACAGATCGCCGCGACGGTGGCGAGGCATGGCGGCAAGACGTTCCAGACGAACATGTTCTCGACGGTGAACACGGCGTTCGACGTCGCCGTGATGCGGCTCGACAACATGCCGGGCAAACGGTCGCCGAAATAGCTCGGCGAATGCCCGGTGAGATGACGGAAGATGTCGCGCCGGAGATCTCCGGTGACACGGACGAAGGTGAAGCTCGCGATCCAGCTGGCGACGCGCCACAGAATGTTGTCGGTCGCGATCAGCGCCATCAGCAGCACGAACGCGGCCCAGACGTTGCCGCCCCCCGCAGGCCCGGCGGAGAGGCTGTCGACGAGGGATTTCACGCCATATTGCGTGCCTACCGAACAGGCAACCGCACCGATGACGGCCATCAGGATGACGAGATGGGCGGTGGGACGCTTGCGCAGATAGCGCATCACGAAGGGAAAGGGTCGGTGCGCGTAGCCTGAAAGCTGATCCATGGTCTTCCCCTTGATGAGCGAGGTCGTGGCGACACCTGATGGGGCCAGATGAACGATGAACCATTTCTCCGGTTCCGTGCGCCTTCGCAGCGCAACCCTGCCCTCCGGTGATGCCGCGGCGGGCAGCGTTGGAGAGCGGGGATGGCATCAATGAGACGGCGCGGAACACGTTGTGTCGAAGAAAGAGTGATCGCGTGAATGGAACTTCGCACATGCGACAACGTTCCCGCTGTGGCAGTGCCGGCGCCATTGGGGATTCATCCATGATCGGTCACGAACAGGAGACGACGAGATGCGCATTGCGCAAATAGCTCCATTGACGGAGGCCGTGCCTCCGAAGCTCTACGGCGGCACTGAGCGGGTCGTTCATTGGTTGACCGAAGAGCTCGTTGCCCTCGGACACGACGTCACCCTATTCGCCAGCGGCGATTCTCAGACCTCGGCGAAGCTCTCTCCGACATGGCCGAAAGCTCTGCGCCTCGACGGATCGGTGAGGGATCCGAACGCGCTGCACATGGTGATGCTCGAAAACGTCCGGCAGCAATGCGACGACGAACAGTTCGACATTCTGCACTTCCACCTCGACTACTACCCGTTCTCCCTGTTCCACCGGCAACCCACACCGTTCCTGACCACCTTGCACGGCAGGCTCGATCTTCCGGAGCACCAGCCGGTGTTCTCGGTCTTCAAGGATGTTCCCGTCGTCTCGATCTCGGACTCACAGCGCCGGCCAGTGCCGAATGCGAACTGGGTGCGCACCGTGCTGCATGGACTGCCCGCAACGCTCCTGATGCCCAAGCCGGTGACGCCGAGCTATCTCGCCGTGCTCGGACGCATCGCCCCGGAAAAGGGTGTCGACCGTGCCATCAAGATCGCCATGCGCTGCGGGATTCCGCTGAAGATCGCGGCCAAGGTCGATCGAACTGACCAAGATTATTACGAACAGACGATCCGTCCCTTGATCCACGACAATCCGCTCGTCGAGTTCATTGGCGAGATCGGCGATCGTGAGAAGCCGGAGTTCCTGTCTGGCGCGCTCGGACTGCTGTTGCCGATCGATTGGCCGGAGCCGTTCGGCCTCGTGATGATCGAAGCGATGGCCTGCGGCACGCCCGTGATCGCCTACAACCGCGGCTCGGTTCCAGAAGTGATCGACGACGGCGTGACCGGCTTCATCGTCGAGGACGAGCTCAGCGCGGTCGCGGCCGTCAATCGCCTGCCCGACCTGAGCCGCGCCCGCGTGCGCGAGCAGTTCGAGCGCCGCTTCACCGCGCGCCGCATGGCGCTCGATTATCTCGCCGCGTATCGCAGCCTGATCGACATCGCGAAGCCGCGCATCCGGCTGGTCAGCAGCGCCGAATAGCACGAGGAGGCCGGGCAAGTCGGCAGCCCGGCCTCCGCCTCAACTCAGGTCACGGCGCCTCGCTTCGGCTCGACGATCTCGAACATGCGCGGGAACTCATCCATCAGCGACATCAGCTCGGCCAGCCGCATCGGATTGCCCGCGAAGCTGATCTTTCCGGCGGCGACCGCTTCCGGAAAGCTCGTGGCCTTGGCAATGACCGCATCAAGCGTCGAACGCGCCAGCGTGAACCCCGCATCGGCGGTCGACGCCTGCACGCCGACCGCATAGGTCAGCGCACAATTCTGCAAGGTGAGCACGAAGCGCTCGCCGGTGTCGGTGAACGTCCAGTTCAGCACGATGTGCTTGCCCTCCGCCTTGGGCCCGTTCAGCCTGACCCCGAGCACGTCCCATAGCTGCTCGGTGCGCAGCGCCGCCAGCGTCTCGCGCGGCAGGCCGGGCCGGGCCGGAACCTCCGGCATACCCTGGCGCAGCTCCTGCGCGCCGAACAGATAGGCATTGCGCCAGGTCGCACTCTCGGCGGCATAGCCGAGCTGCTCCAGCGTGTCGGCCAGCAGCGCGCGCGCCTCGGCATTGTCCGGCTCGGCGAAGACGAGATGACCCACGGCCTGCGCGACGAAGCGGAATTCGCCGTTGGCAAAGTCCGCGCGCGCCCGCGCCAGCAGCGCCTCGGCCCCGCCCATATAGGAGACGTATTTCCGGCCGGCCTCGACCGGCGGCAGCGGATCGAGATTGACCGGATTGGCATCATACCAGCCGAGATATTTCTGGTAGATCGCCTTCACGTTGTGGCGGATGTGGCCGTAATAGCCGCGCGCATGCCATGCCCCTTCGAGGCTCCGGGGCAGCCTGATCTGCTCGGCGATCTCGCTTGCGGTCAGGCCATGATTCATCAGCCGCACCGTCTGGTCGTGGGCAAACTTGTAGAGGTCGCGCTGCTCGCGGATCATGCCATCGACACGGCTCGCGCCCCATATCGGCCAATGGTGCTGGCCGCACATCACCTCCGCCCTGCCGCCCCACAGTTGCAGGGCCTCGCCGAGATATTTCGACCACGCCAGCGCGTCGCGCACGTCGGCGCCGCGAAACGGCAGCAGGTTGTGGAAGTTGTGCGTGCAGTTCTCCGCGAGGTTCAACAGGCGATAGCGCGGCACGAAGAAATGCATCTCCGCCGGCGCCTCGCTGTTCGGCGCCATCTGGAATTCGAAGGTGAGACCGTCGATGGTCCTGGTGTCACCGGTCGCCATGATCAGGTCGGTCGGCCGCAACAGCGCAACGGCCCCCGCCGCCATGGCCTTGCCGAGCCCACAATCGACATGGCCCTTCGGACCCTTCGCGAGCAGCGGCCCGAACTGATATTGCGCCCGCCGCAGCATCGCGGGACCGGCGATGATGTTCTCGGAGACCGCATGCTCGATGAACAGGTTCGGCGCGATCAGCGGCACGCGGCCGCTGGCCAGGGCATCATCGTCGACCACGCCGCGCGCGCCGCCCCAATGATCGGTGTGGGTATGCGTGAACATCACCGCCGTGACCGGCCTGACGCCGCGGTGCTGGTAGTACAGCTCCAATGCAGCCTGCGCGCCCTCGATCGAGGTCAGCGTGTCGACCACGATCACGCCGGTGTCCCCCTCGATCAGCGTCATGTTGGCGATGTCGAGCCCACGCACCTGGTACACGCCGGGCACGACCTCGAACAGGCCGTGATGCATGTTGAGCTTCGCCTGCCGCCACAGACTTGGATTGACGGTCGGCGGCGCCTGCTCCGCATCAAGGAAGCCGTAGGGCGCGAGGCTCCAGACGGTGCGCCCCTGCGCCGTCGCCACCTTGGCCTGATCGATCGTGCCGAGAAAGCCGCGCGCGGCATCATCGAAATCGGCGGTGTCGCCGAACGGCAGCGCCTCCAGCAAAGCCTGCTGCGCTGCGCTCACGGCTGCGCTGGCCTCCTTGCACTCCTTGGTGCCATCTCCGCTGACCGGCGCGTTCATGACCGCTTCCTCCGCAACGACGTTGGCACGATGCTAGTGCGCGGGATCGCGGAGCGCAAATCGCGGTCCGCAGATCAGCCCCTCAGAGCACGTGATCGACGGCCTCGTCGATGGCGGCATAGACCGTCTCGACGTCCCCGGCGGTGACGCAGTAAGGCGGCATGACGTAGATCGTGTGGCCAAGCGGACGCAGCAGGACGTCGCGGTCGCGAAAGAAGGCTTGCAGCTTGGGGCCGACCTCGGCGAGGTAGCCGGGCTCGTCGGCGTGGAGATCGAGCGCGGTGATGGTGCCGCAGCGTCGCAGGTCGGCAAATCGCTCGTCGTAACGCAAGCGGTCGAGGCAACGCTCCTGCGCGGCCGCGACGGCGGCGATCCGGGCGCGCGTCTGCGGCTGCCGCAACAGCTCGAGATTGGCGCTCGCCGCCGCGCAGGCGATCGGATTGGCGGTGTAGGAGCTGGAGTGAAAGAACGTGCAGGCGCGGTCGGTCGAATAGTGCGCCTCGAAGATGGCGGGACTGCACAGCGTAACCGCAAGCGGCATCGCGCCTCCAGTCAGTCCTTTAGCGTAGCAGGCGATATCGGGGGCAATGTCCGCCTGCTCGCAGGCGAACAACGTGCCGGTGCGGCCCCAGCCGGTCATCACCTCGTCGGCGATGAACAGCACGCCGAACGCCTTGCAGATCCGGTGCATCTCGCGCAGCACCGCGGCCGGATACATCAGCATGCCGCCGGCGCCGAGCACCAAGGGCTCGACGATGAAGGCGGCCGGCCGGTCCTTCTCGCAAAATGTAGCGAGCGCATCCAGAGTCGCCTGTTCCCTGCCTTGCGCTGGAAACGGGACGACGGCGACGTCGAACAGCAGCGGCTCATAGGCCGCATTGAACACGCCGCGCGCGCCGACCGACATCGCGCCGATGGTGTCGCCGTGATAGGAATGCTGCATTACCACGATGCGCGTGCGCGACTCGCCGATGTTCCTGAAATAGCCGAGCGCCATCTTCAGCGCGACCTCGACGCTGGTGGCGCCGCTGTCGGAGAAGAACACGTGCGTGAGGCTCGGCGGCACCAGCGCGAGCAGCCCGGCGGCAACCTGCTCGGCCGGCTCATGGGTATGACCGGCGAAGATGACCTGATCCAGCCGCTCGGCCTGCTCCTGGATGGCGCGCACGATATGCGGATGGCAATGGCCGTGAGTGACCACCCACCACGACGCGATCGCATCGATGATCCGCCTGCCGTCGGCGGTGAAGAGATAGGCGCCCTCGCCGCGCGCGACCGGTGTCATCTCGGGCTGGAGCGCATGCTGCGTGAAGGGATGCCAGATCGGCGAGGCTGCGTTGCGCGTCATCCTTCGAAATCCGTGCGCTGGAATTGGGTGGCGAACACGTGCTGCAGCGATCGCGCCGTCAGCGGCGTGACCCAGGGCAACCGGCCGAGGCGCCTCACCTCGCCGAGCCGGCAGATCGTATCTTCGTTGTCGTCATGGCCGTCGCCGATGAAGGCGATGCCGAGCACGTCGATGCCGCGACTGCGCAGCGCCGCCAGCGACAGCAGCGAGTGATTGATCGTGCCGAGACTGGTGCGCGCGCAGAGCACGACCGGGAGCTGCCAGCGCGCGAAGACATCGAGATAGAGCGTTCCGGAATCGAGCGGCACCATGACCCCGCCGGCCCCCTCGATCACGACAGGCCGGCCGACGGCCTGCGGAGGACGGAGGCGGAGCGGATCGATGCTGATGCCTGCGAGGCGCGCCGCGCGATGCGGCGAGGCCGGCTCGGCCAGCCGATAGGCTTCAGGCAACACGCGGTCGTCGGCGAGTTCGGCGAGCCGCTGGACACGGCGGGCATCCGTCTCCTCGGCAAGGCCGGCCTGGACCGGCTTCCAATAGCAGGCACCGAGCAGCGCCGTGAGGCCGGCGGCGAACACCGTCTTGCCGATCCCGGTGTCGGTCCCGGTGACCACGATGCGCAGCGTCATGGCCGCAGCCCTCCGATCTCGTCGGAGAGCGCATCGAGCAGCGCCGCGATGGCCGCCTCGTCGATATTCAAGGTCAGCGACAGCCTGAGCCGCGCCGTGCCCGGCGGCACCGTCGGCGGGCGGATACCGCGGACGTCGAAGCCCCGCGCCTGCAGCGCTGCAGCCAGGTTCATCGCGCGCGCATTGTCGCCGACGATGCAGGGAATGATCTGCGACGGCGACCAGCTTTCACCGAAGCGCGCGGCGATCGCGCCATGGGCGAAGACAACGAGCCGCGCCAGCCTCCGCTGCCGCTCCGGCTCTTCTCGCAGGATCGCAAGCGCTTCCGTCACCGCCACCGCCATCAGCGGCGACGGCGCCGTGCTGAAGACGAAGGGGCGGCAGCGATTGATCAGCGTGTCGCACAGCACGCGGCTTGCGGTGACCAGCGCGCCGGCGGCGCCCAACGCCTTGCCGCAGGTGTGAACGGTCACGATGCTCTCGCGTCCCTCGTAGGCTGCGGCAAGACCGCGGCCCTGCGCGCCATGGACCCCGGTCGCATGGGCCTCGTCGATCAGCAGAAAGGCATCGTGGCGCTCGGCGATCGCGATCAAATCCGCCAGCGGCGCGAGATCGCCATCCATGCTGTAGAGGCTTTCGACGACGATCCAGGGCCGGCCCACCCCGCCGCCCCTGCGCCAGATCAGGATCGCGTCCTCGGCCGACTGGGCGTTGTTGTGGCTGAACTGGCACGTCTCGGCACGGCCGGCGCGCGCGCCTTCATGGGTGCTGGCATGAACCAGCGCATCGAGCACCAGCAGGTCGTCGCGCTGCGGCAGCGTGGTGAGCACGGCGAAGTTCGCCATGTAGCCGGAGCCGAAGAACAGCGCACTCTCGGCACCGAAGAAGCGCGCCGCTTCCGCCTCGAGCCATTCGTGCTCCTCGCAATTGCCTCGCAGCAGGCGCGAGCCGCCGGCACCGACCGGCGTGCCGGCCTCCATGGCCGCGGCGACCGCGCGCTTCATCCGCGGAGCCTGTGCGAGACCGAGATAGTCGTTGGAGGAGAAATCGAGACCGGCCCGTGGACTGAGGCGCCGCAACCGGTCATCGGCCGCGAGTCTCTGCAGACCGTCGGAATAGATCGCCAATCTGTCGGACGGCATAGACATGGCTCCGCTCTGTTTCGGTCAGCCGCAGGCGTGGACCGGCACGACAAGGCAGTTCCGTGGGCGCGGTCGCCCCGAGATCGCGATCAGGCTCGAATCAGGCCGGGGACGGCGCGTCCGCGCTCTCTCTGGCGGCGGCCGGCACGGCCGGGCGCGCCGACAGTGACGAGGTCATGCCGAGCCGCGCGAGCAGATCGGCGTCGCGCTGGGCTTGCGGATTGGCCGTGGTCAGCAGCACGTCGCCGATGAAGATGGAATTGGCGCCGGCGAGCAGGCACAGGCTCTGCAGCTCGTCGCTCATATATTGGCGGCCCGCGGACAGCCGCACCACGCTGGCCGGCATCAGTATCCGCGCGACCGCGATCAATCGCACGAGCGCAATCGGATCGGGGCGCGCGGCCGTATCGTTGACCGGCACGCCCTTCACCTCGCTCCACATGTTGATCGGCACGCTGTCGGGATGCTCAGCGAGATTGGCCAGCAGCACCAGCATGCCGAGCCGATCATCGACCTCCTCGCCCATGCCGATGATGCCGCCGCAGCACACCTTGATGCCGGCCTGCCGCACATGCGCGAGCGTGTCGATGCGGTCCTGCAGCGTGCGCGTGGTGATGATGCGGTCGTAGAACTCGGGCGAGGTGTCGACATTGTGATTGTAGAAGTCGAGCCCGGCCGCTTTGAGCCGCTCCGCCTGCGGCGGGGTCAGCATGCCCAGCGTGACGCAGGTCTCCATGCCGAGACCCTTCACTGCGCTGACCATGTCGCAGACCTGATCGAGGTCACGATCCTTCGGACTGCGCCAGGCCGCGGCCATGCAGAAGCGCTCGGCTCCCGCTGCCTTGGCACGCCGCGCGGTGGCGACCACCTCGTCGCGATCCAGCAGCTTCGTCGCCTTGAGCCCGGTGTCGTAGTGCGCGCTCTGCGAGCAGTAGCCGCAATCCTCCGGACAACCGCCGGTCTTGATGCTGAGCAGGCTCGCTGTCTCGACGCGGGTGGGATCGAACTGCCGGCGATGCGCCGACTGCGCCAGGAACATCAGGTCCGGAAATGGCAGGCGGTAGAGCGCCTCGGCCTCGTCTCTGGTCCAGTCATGACGGATGGCATTGCCAACCGCCATTCGATCAGGGCCCGCGCTGCTTCGATCCACCATGCTCGCTCCACGCCAAATTATAGATTATCATAGATATTATCTATGATTTATCTGTATTTGAGCACCGTATCGGACGAGAGCTTCCGCTGCATTGGTTTTTTCGATAGATAATCTATGACTATGCCGGACGAAAATCTCACCACCGCTCAGCGGATCGCCGAAGCCATCACCGACCGCATCGTCAGCGGTGCGCTGCCGCCCGACGCGCCGTTGCGGCAGGACCACGTCGCGCGCGAGTTCAACTCCAGCCACGTGCCGGTGCGCGAGGCATTCCGGCAGCTCGAGGCGCTCTATCTGGTGGTCGCGGCACCGCGACGCGGCGTGCGGGTGGCGCCACTGGATGCGAAGTCGACCAGGGAGATCGTCGAGATGCGCACAGCGCTCGAGGTGATCGCGCTGCGCAATGCCGCGCCGCGCTATACGCCGGCGCATCTCGCCGCGATCGAGCTCGCGCTGATCGAAGCCGACAATGCCGAGACCATTCAGGAGTTCGAGACAGCGAACCGCGCCTTCCACCGCGCGCTGGTCGCGCCCTGCGCGATGCCGCGGCTGCTGGCGAGCCTCGACGGACTACGCCTCGCGAATTCGCGGCTGGTGCTGGCGATGGCGCGCAATGCCGGCTGGCGTCCGCGCACCAACCAGGATCACCGCCTGATCCTGCAGGCCCTGCGCGCCCGCCAGATCGGCCACGCCTGCGAGCTGTTGACGCGGCACAACCAGACGATCGAGCGGTTGGCACGGCCGGGCGTGTAGCCGGCTTCAACCCGTTCCTTGCGACCGGGCGCATACCGCCATGCGCCCGCGACGGCTGGGGTGCCCGCCTGTTCGAGTGTACATGCTGATCCGGACGCGCCCCGCGAGCCGAAGGTCCCCGAAGGTCTCCATGTCCAACCGCCACCACGCTTCGAAGCTCGCCGGCGACGGCACGGCCGACGGCCTGCCGCCTGGCAAGCGGCCCTGGGCGATCGCGGCAATCTTCACGGCGCTGTCGATGGCCTCGCTCGACGTCGCCATCGCCAACATCGCGCTGCCGTCGATCTCGGCCGATCTCCACGTTTCGCCGGCCGAGGTGGTCTGGGTCGTCAACATCTACCAGATCGCGCTGGTGGCGACGCTATTGCCGCTTGGCGCGCTCGGCGAGATCGTCGGCCATCAGCGCATCTATCTCGGCGGCCTCCTGCTGTTCACGCTCGCCTCGGTCGGCTGCGCGCTGGCGTGGTCGCTGCCGACGCTGGTGGTTGCCCGCGCGCTGCAGGGCCTTGGCGCCAGCGGCATCATGAGCGTCAACACCGCGCTGGTGCGCTACGTCTATCCTGGAAAAATGCTCGGCCGCGGCCTCGGCCACAATGCGCTCGTGGTCGGGATCTCCTTCACCTTCGGCCCGACCATCGCCTCCGCCATTCTCTCGCTCGGCTCGTGGCCGTGGCTGTTCGCGATCAACCTGCCGTTCGGTCTGATTGCGATCGCGATCGGCATGAAGATGCTGCCGCGCACGCCGCGCGCTGACCACGGCTTCGATTTTCTCGGCGCGGCGCTGGCTGCGCTCTGCCTCGGCCTGTTCATCACCGGCATCGGCAGCGCCGCGCATGGCGCGACGCCGGCCATGGTGGTGGCCGAGCTGGTCGCAGCGCTCGTGCTCGGCGTCATCCTGGCCCGCCGCCAGGCCGATCATCCCGCGCCGATGCTGCCGATCGACCTGTTCCGCCGCGGGGTGTTCGCGCTGTCGGCGGCGACAGCCGTCTGCTCCTTCTCGGTCCAGGGCCTCGGCTTCGTGTCGCTGCCGTTCTACTTCGAGGACATTCTCCAACGCTCGCAGGTCGAGACCGGGTTCTTCATGACGCCCTGGCCGCTCGCCGTGACGATCATGGCGCCGATCGCCGGCCGGCTGTCGGACCGCTTTCCCGCCGGCCTGCTCGGCGGCATCGGCTTGGTGATGCTCGGATCCGGCATGGCGCTGCTGGCCATGCTGCCGGAGAACCCGAGCATCGCGAACATCGTCTGGCGTATGCTGATCTGCGGCATCGGGTTCGGCTTCTTCCAGGCGCCGAACATGAAGGCCATCATGTCGAGCGCCCCGCCCCATCGCAGCGGCGGCGCCAGCGGCATCGTCGCCACGGCCCGGTTGACCGGCCAGACCACCGGCGCGGCGCTGGCCGCCCTGTGCTTCAGCCTTGCGGGGCGCGAAGGTGCCACCCTTGCCTTGGCCCTCGGCGCAGGTTTCGCCGCGCTGGGTAGCGTGATGAGCTTCCTGCGGCTTGCCGTAGCTCCGCCGCGCGGCCCATGAGCCGAAGCAACTACAACCCCGGCTCATCACAAATCTTCCCGCGCGGCAAACGCATATTCTTGATTTGAAGGATGCAAACGTTCGCGCCACATTGCAGCCTTCTGTTCAACTGGCGAGTTGAACGAAAGGGATCTGCGATGGCAAACCTCACGATCAACGGACAATCCTATGCTCTGGACGTCGAGCCCGACACGCCGCTGCTGTGGGCGATCCGCGAGAACGCCGGACTGACCGGCACCAAATATGGCTGCGGCATCGCACAATGCGGCGCCTGCACCGTGCATCTCGACGGCACCGCCGTGCGTTCCTGCGGCGTCACCGTCTCCGAGGCCCAGGGCAAGCAGATCACGACCATCGAGGGACTCGCCAGCGACGGCGGCCTGCACAAGGTGCAACAGGCGTGGCTGGAGAACGACGTTCCGCAATGCGGCTACTGCCAGAGTGGCATGATCATGGCGGTCGCCGCGCTGTTGAAGGACAATCCGAAGCCGAGCGACCAGGACATCAACGACGCCATCACCAACATCTGCCGCTGTGGAACCTTCGCGCAGGTGCGCGAGGCGATCCACGCCGCTGCCAACGCCTGAGGAGGACGGCATGAACCAGCATGTGACGCCGCGCCTCAACCGCCGGTCCTTCGTCATCGGCACCGCCGCGCTCGGCGGTGGCCTCGCGCTCGGCCTCGACATCCCGTTCGGCGGGTCGCAAATCGTGCGCGCCGCGGATGGCTCGCCCGAGGTCAATGCCTGGGTCGTAGTCCGGCCCGACGACACCGTGGTGATCCGCATCGCCCGCTCGGAGATGGGCCAGGGCTCGCTCACCGGTCTCGCCCAGCTCGTCGCGGAAGAACTTGCCTGCGACTGGAGCAAGGTGACGACCGAATATCCGACGCCCGGCCAGAACGTCGCCCGCAAGCGCGTGTGGGGCGATTTCTCCACCGGCGGCAGCCGCGGCATCCGCTCTTCGCAGGACTACGTCCGCAAGGGCGGCGCCGCCGCGCGCATGATGCTGATCCAGGCGGCCGCCGACGAATGGAAGGTTCCGGCGGCCGAATGCACCGCCGCCAACAGCGTCATCACCCACAAGGCTTCGGGCCGCACGACGACCTACGGCAAGGTGGCGGAAGCCGCCGCGAAGCTGACGCCGCCCACCGACGTCAAGCTGAAGGATCCGAAGGACTGGACCCTGATCGGCAAGGGCGTGAGACGGCTCGACACCGCCGACAAGGTCACCGGCGCGATGATCTACGGCGCCGATATGAAGCTGCCGAACATGCTCAACGCCGCGATCAAGGACTGTCCGGTCACCGGCGGCAAGCTGAAGAGCTATGACGAGGCCAAGATCGCCGGCATGAAGGGCGTCAAGAAGGTGGTGGCGATCGACGGCACCGCCGTGGCCGTGGTCGCCGACACCTGGTGGCACGCGAAGACGGCGCTCGATGCGCTGCCGATTGTCTGGGACGAAGGAGAGAACGCTAAGGTCTCTTCGGCGTCGATCGCCAAATGGCTCGCGGAAGGATTGGACTCCGGGCCGGCCTTCGTCGGCAACGAGAACGGCGATGCCAAGGCCGCGCTGGCGAGCGCGGTGAAGAAGGTCGAGGCGGTCTACGACTATCCCTACCAGAACCACGCCACGATGGAGCCGATGAACGCGACCGCGCTCTACACGGCCGATCGCTGCGAGGTGTGGTGCGGCACGCAGAACGGCGAGGCGGCGTTCGCCGCGGTGCTCGAAGCCTCAGGGCTTCCGGCGGACAAGTGCGAGGTGCACAAGTTGATTCTCGGCGGCGGCTTCGGCCGGCGCGGCCAGACCGACTATGTCCGCCAAGCCGTGAAGATCGCCAAGGAGATGCCGGGCACGCCGGTCAAGCTGCTGTGGTCGCGCGAGGAGGACATGACCCACGGCCGCTATCACCCGATCACGCAGTGCAAGCTGACCGGCGGCTTCGACGCCGACAACAATCTGACCGCGCTGCACATGCGCATCTCCGGCCAGTCGATCCTGTTCAGCCTGCGGCCCGACGCGCTGGTCAACGGCAAAGACCCCGCGACCTTCCAGGGGCTCGCGCCATCGGGCGAAGCCACGATCGGCTACTCCGTGCCGAACCTCCTGATCGAACACGCGATGCGCAACCCGCACATCAATCCGGGCTTCTGGCGCGGCGTCAACGTGAACCAGAACGCGATCTATCTCGAATGCTTCATGGATGAGCTCGCCAATGCGGCCGGCCAGGATCCGCTGGAATTCCGCCGCAAGCTGATGGCCGATCATCCCAAGCACCTCGCGGTGCTGAACGCCGTGGCCGAGAAGATCGGCTGGGACACGCCGGCGCCGGACGGCGTTCATCGCGGGCTGGCGCAGCTCCATGGCTATGGCAGCTATGTCGCGGGCGCCGCCGAGATCTCCGTGATCGACGGCACCAAGATCAAGATCCACCGCATCGTCGCCTCGACCGATCCCGGCTACGTGGTCAATCCGGCGCAGGTGGAGCGGCAGATCGCGGGCTCGTTCGTCTACGGCCTGTCGGCGCTGTTCTACGGCGGCTGCACCGTGAAGGACGGGCGCATCGAGCAGACCAACTTCGACAGCTACAACTCGATGCGGATCAGCGAGATGCCGAAGGTGGAAGCGATCATGATCCCGAGCGGCGGCTTCTGGGGCGGCGTCGGCGAGCCGACCATCGGCGTCGCCGCGCCCGCGGTGCTGAATGCGTATTTCGCTGCCACCGGCAAGCGCATCCGCTCGGTGCCGCTGCGCGCCCAGAACATCACCTTCGCATGACCCACGTGGCGGCAGCCGTTGGGAACAATGGCCGCCGCCGTGCTATTGCAAGATGATGACGATGTCCCGGCAGCGCACGCGCAGAGAGGTCGGCGGCCTGATCGCGGCAAGCGTTGCCATGATCGCCGCCCCTGCCGTGCTGCGCGCACAAGCGATGGCGCGCGTCATCGTGATCGGCGGCGGCTTCGGCGGCGCCAGTTGCGCCCGCGCGCTGCGCCAGGCGGATGCGAAGCTCGACGTCACCCTGGTCGAGGCCAACAAGACCTTCACGGCGTGTCCGCTCAGCAACGAGGTCATCGCCGGCCTGCGCGATATCAGTGCCCAGCAGTTCGGCTATGACAAGATCGCAGCCGAAGGCGTAAGCGTCGTGCTGCAGACGGCCACGGCGATCGATGCGCCGGCCCACAAGGTCACGTTCGCCGACGGCACCACGCTGGCCTATGACCGCCTCGTGCTGGCGCCCGGCATCGATCTCGATTTCACGGCCCTGCAAGGCTACGATGAGGCCGCCTCCGCCGTGATGCCGCACGCCTACAAGGCCGGCGAGCAGACGCTGCTGCTGCGGAAGCAGATCGAGGCGATGCCGGATGGCGGCACCGTCGCCATCGCGGTGCCGGCCAATCCGTCGCGCTGCCCGCCCGCGCCTTACGAGCGCGCCAGCCTGATCGCGCATTATCTCAAGGCGCACAAGCCGAAGTCGAAGGTGCTGATCCTCGATGCCAAGGACAGCTTCTCGCAGCAGAAGCTGTTCGAGCAGGCGTGGCAGCAGCTCTACGGCGGCATGATCGAGCGTATCCCGCTATCGCAGGGCGGCCGCGTCACCGGCGTCGACGTTGCCACGCGCACCGTCGTCACCGAGTTCGGCAACTACAATCCCGATGTGACCAACATCATCCCGCCGCAGAAGGCCGGCCGCATTGCCGCGCTCGCCGGCGCGGCCGACCGCACCGGCTGGTGCCCGATCGATGCCGCGACCTTCGCCTCGAAGCTCGTCCCGGATGTCCACGTCGTCGGCGACGCCTGTCTCGGCGGCGGCATCCCGAAATCGGCCGGCGCCGCGCAGGCGCAGGGCAAGGCGTGTGCGGCCGTGATCGTGCGCGATCTGACGGGACGGCCGTCGGAGCCGCCGCCGCTGACCGGCATCTGTTACAGCATCGTCGCGCCGGACTACGCGTTCTCGCTGGCAGGCGTTTATCAGCCCAAGGGAGACATCTTCGCCGAGGTCGAGGGCGGCCGGAGCAGCCCGGTCGACGCACCGCGCGAGACGCGCGCGCGTGAGGCCGACGCGGCGACGGCCTGGTTCAAGGCGCTGACCCATGATGCCTTCGGCTAGCTTTGTCATCGCCGCGATCGTCGCCGCCCTGCCCGCCGCTGTCGCGGCGCAGACACTCGCGCCCACTACGATCACCGGCGACGGCATCGCCTCTTCCCTCACCGGACGGCCCGGCGACGCCGCCCGCGGCCGCGCGCTGGTGGTCGCGCGCAGCTCGACCTGCATCCTCTGTCACTCCGGCCCGTTTGCGGAGGTACGCTTCCAGGGCGATCTCGCGCCCAGCCTTGCCGGCGCCGGCAGCCGTTCCACGCCCGCGCAGCTCAGGCTGCGGCTGGTCGATGCCAGCCGCATCAATCCCGAGACGATCATGCCGTCCTACTACCGTGTCGAAGGGCTGACGCGCGTCGGTTCCGCCTGGCGCGACAAGCCGATCCTGTCGGCGGAGCAGATCGAAGACATCGTCGCCTATCTCGCGACCTTGCGCGAGTGAGCCCATATGATCGGCATGTTCGAATCGTCCCACATCTCGCGCCGCCACCTGCTGCAACTGGCGGGAACGCTGACCGCCGCCGGCGCGCTGCCGCTGGTCACGGTCCGGCCTGCGCAGGCGACGCCGGCGATGCTCGCGTCGGCGATCCGCAATCTCGTCGGCGAGGCCAATGTGACGGTCGGCAAGGTCCGGCTCGACATCCCGCCGCTGGTCGAGAACGGCAACACCGTGCCGATGACCGTCAGCGTCGATCATCCGATGACGCCTAACAGCTACGTCAAGAGCATCCACGTCTTCAACGAGAAGAATCCGCAGCCCAACGTCGCCAACTTTCACCTGACAGCGAGCGCCGGCCGCGCCCAGGTGACGACCCGCATCCGGCTCGCCGATACCCAGAAGGTCGTGGCGATCGCAAGACTGTCCGACGGCTCGTTCTGGTCGGCGAGCGTCGATGTCATCGTGACGCTCGCCGCCTGCACCGAGGAGATGCCGTGATGCCTGCCGCCCTCGTCAACGTTCCCGCCAAGGCCAAGCGCGGCGCCGTCATCGAGATCAAGACGCTGATGAGCCACGTCATGGAGCCGGGCTATCGCCATACGGCCGCAGGCGAAGCCATCCCGCGCGACATCATCACCAGCTTCACCTGCCGCTTCAACGGCACCGAGATCTTTCGGGCCGATCTGTTTCCCGCCATCGCCGCCAATCCGTTCCTGTCGTTCTTCACCACCGCGCGCGAGAGCGGCCGCTTCGAGTTCGAATGGATCGGCGACAACGGCTTCGTTTCCAGCGCCTCGGCGACGATCACGGTCGAATGATGCGGAGCGCGCTTCTCGCGGTCACAGCTTTGCTGGGCGCAGCGTTGCCTGTCGTCGCGGGTGAGATTGCGGAATCCGCGCGCCGCTCCGGCTATGACTTCATGTCGTCCGACACCAGGGCGATGCAGGACGACGACACCGCCAATCCCGCGATGCTGTCGGTGCTCGATGGTGAGACGCTGTGGACGACGAAAGCGGGCACGGCGAACAAGTCCTGCAACGATTGCCATGGCGAGGTCGACGTCAGCATGAAGGGCGTCGCCGCGCGCTATCCGGCCTTCAATGCCGCCAGCGCCGCTCCGGTCGATCTCGGCCAGCGCGTCAATCTCTGCCGCAGGCAGCATCAGGAAGCTGAACCGTTCGCCCCTGAGAGCCGCGAGTTGCTCGCACTGACGGCGCTGATCGCCCGGCAATCGCGCGGCATGCCGATCACGGCCGGCGACGATCCGCGGCTGGAGTCGTCAGTTGCGCGCGGGCGCGAGCTGTTCATGCAGCGGCAGGGCCAGCTCAACCTCGCCTGCTCCAATTGTCACGATGACAATTGGAGCAAGCATCTTGCCGGCTCCGCGATCACGCAGGGACAGCCGACGGGCTATCCGATCTACCGGCTGGAATGGCAAGGCATGGGCTCGCTGCAGCGCCGCCTCCGCGGCTGCATGACCGGCATCCGCGCGCAAGCCTTCGACTTCGACGCGCCCGACATGATCGCGCTCGAGCTCTACCTGATGTCGCGCGCGCGTGGCATGCCGATGGACGCGCCGGCGGTGCGGCCATGAGTGCGTCGAACCAAACCACGACGCGACCAACCAAGATCGGATTGATGGGGCAACGGAGCCGCGATGCCCCCGCCTCTCCTTCACCGATCCGCATGCGCAGGGACGCATCGGACCGATCCGGATGCGTCGCTGTTCGCCCTGCCGGCGTTCCACCGTCATTCCGGGGCGATCGGCAACGCGAAGGCGCAAAGCGGCTGCGCGTTGACGATCGATCCCGGAAGCCCGAGCTTGTGAGAAACGGACGCAAGACAACGTCGAGATTCCGGGCTCAAGGCCTGCGGCCTTGCCCCGGAATGACGGTGGTCGTGACGTCATCGGACTACTCCGCGGGCGCCGCCTGCATCTCCGCATGCGGAACGTAGCTCTCGGACATGCCGAGCCGGCCCAGCGCGAACAATCCGCCGGCGACCACGACATAGGCCAGCGCCACCGCGGGCGTCACGCCGAGGCCGACCGCTTCACCGTGCATGAAGCCGAAAAAGGTCATGACGGCACCGGCGAGCGCGAACGCCGCCGCCTTGGTGAAGTCGCGCTCGATCACGAACACGCCGATCGCGCCGAGCACGAGCCCGGCGAGAATCGAGCCGCCGCCCATCACCTCCAACCCATGATAGAGCACGCCCTGCTGCGGCAGCGCGGCGATCGCAGCGGTCTTGACCGCATCGACCTTGTCGGCGGCGAGGCCGCCCACGGTCTGCGCCGCCGTCACGGTCGAGGCCAGCATGGTGTCGATCTGCAGCTTGGCCCAGGCGGCGAGATGCGGCGTGAAGGCGAGCACGATCGCGGGCGCATGCTTGACCGGCGTGGTCTGGAACGCCTGCGCACCGATCAGCATGCCGATGTAGAGCAGGATCGGCGAGATCGCGACCACCGGCACCAGTGCCAGCAGCACCGAGATGATGCCGAGCCAGGACAGCACGATCACCATCAGCCCGGTCGCCGCGGAGTAGCCGATGCGGCCGCCCATCGCCTTCCAGCCGGGATGGCCGATATAGACCGCATTGATGAAAGGATTGCCCATCATGCAGCCGATCAGGCTGACGATGCCGTCGGCGGTCAGCACGCGCGTGGTCGGATATTCGTCGCCCGCGGCTTCCGCGCTCTCGACGTTGTCCATGGCCTCGACGAGGTCGTAGATACCGAACGGGATCGCGGTGACCAGGATAACGCCGAGATATTCGAAGCCTGAGAACACCGTGCCGAACGCCGGCAGCGGCACCGAGAAGCCGAAATTGGCGAAGGCATCGCCAACGCCCTTGACGCTGAGGCCACCGAGGCCGAGACCGAACAGGTTCGAGCCCCAGGCGATGATCATGCCGACCGCGATGGCGACGAGCCCGGCCGGCAATCCCTTGGGATATTTCACGCCGCCGAACCAGCTCACCAGAATGATGGCGAAGCACACCAGGCCGATCTGCGGCGTCATGTACATCTCGAGCGCCGGGCGCATCGAGATGAAGGTGACGGAGACGCCGGCGAGCGTGCCGAGCAGCGCGGCGCGCGGCGTGATCTTGCGGATATACGGCGCGATGAAGCCGCCGATCATCAGGATGAAGCTCTGGAAGAACACCCAGACGAGGCCGGCCGACCAGCCCTTCAGCGGATCACCGGTCTTCAAGGTGATCGGCAGCATGATCACGAAGGTGACGATGAACATGTGCGGCACGCTGACCCCCGAGGGTAGCGCACAGACGTCGCTGCGTCCGGTCTTCTGCGCGAGGCGATAAGCGAGGAAGGCGTAGTACAAGGTCGACAGGCACATCATCAGGCCGAGCGCCTGCAGGATGCGGCCGAACACCAGGCTGTCGGGCATCCTCAACACGAAGCGCAAGAGCCCGGTGAGCACGAGCATGTTGACGAGGATGTTGGTGCCGAAGCCGAAGAACGCGTTCCAGTCTCCGGGTGTCCACAGCACCGGCTTGAAATCCGCTTTGACCGCGCTTGCCGTCCCGCTTCCGCTCATCGCCTTGCTCCCCTGTTGCTGTCAGCGCCTACATCGTCGAACTCATCCGTCTCAACTCGTCTCTCGGCTCATCTCTCAGTTCATCGCCTTCAGGACCGCGGCCGAGTCCGCGACCCAGCCGAAGATGCCACCCTGGGCCTTGATCATCCTCAGGCCCATCTCATGGAATTCCGGGAAGTAGGACGCACAGCCGTCGGAGACGACGACGCAGCGATAGCCGCGGTCATTGGCCTCGCGCACGGTGGTGTTGACGCAGACCTCGGTGGTGACGCCGCACACCAGCAGGTTTTCGATGCCGTGATGCTTCAGCACCTCACCGAGTTCGGTGGCGTAGAATGCGCCCTTGCCCGGCTTGTCGATCACCACCTCACCATCAACAGGATAGAGCGCGGGAATGATGTCGTGCCCCGGCTCGCCGCGGATCAGGATGCGCCCCATCGGGCCGGGATCACCGATGCGAAGGGATGGCGCGCCGCGCTCGACCTTGGCCGGCGGCGCATCGGACAGATCCGGCTTGTGGCCCTCGCGGGTGTGAATGACGAGCATGCCCATCTTGCGCGCCGCCCCCAGGACGTTCGCGATCGGCGTCACGGCGCGCGCGAGCTGCGAGACGTCGTTGCCCAGCGTCTCGCCAAAACCGCCCGGCTCCATGAAGTCGCGCTGCATGTCGATGATGAGCAGCGCCGTCTCGTCCCAGTCGAGCGCGATCGGCTCGGGCTCGGCGGCGATGCTCACTCCAGCCGATGCAATTGAGTCCGCCATGGCGACCATTGCCTCCCCGCGAGAATGGCTCGCAAGTAACGAAGCAAGCGCTGTGCCATTGTGTACAATCGGCTCGCGCTTGCCGCGGATTTGGAAGAGACAACCGTTTCAATGACTTGAGAAAAGGACCTGAAGCTGCTCGATTGCCGGGCAGCCGCCCTCGCCGACGCCTCAGCTTATTTCTTGGGCGGCCGCTGCACGCGGCGCATGGTCCCGATGGTCAGCCCGTCGCGAAGGTGGGGCAACCAACTAGGTCGTAAACGTATAGAGCGTTCCGACGTTCGACTGGAACACTTTCCCCGGCATTTCGCGCCGGACCATGTCGTAGAACGGCTCGCCCGTACAATGGGCCGGCATGAGGTAATCAGGGTTGATGTCCTTCAACTCCGCGATGACCTGCTTGAAGTAGGCATCGTCGAGCGGCGGCACGAGGTGGAAGCCACCAATCACCGCGTGAACCTTGTCAACTCCCGATGCGCGCTGGGCCTGCCTGATGGTGTTGATGACGCCACGGTGGCTGCACGAGGTCAGAATCACCAGACCTTTTCCCTTCAGCAGGAAATTGGTCCCGATCTCGTGCTCGAAGTCGTCCACGACGAACTCGCCGGCGTTTTTCCCCGGCGAGACCTTGTCCGGGAAGCAGCCGAAGCCATTGGCGATGCCTACCTTCTCGCGACTGGGACTGAGCGGCTTTTCAAAGCTGCTTTGCGCGATCTTGCCCGTCGTGAACGCATGATCGGCAACGACGGCCAGCCCGTCCGCCATCATCAGGATGAGGTTCGACTCCTTGATGGCCTAGCGATCGAGCGCCCCGAACTGACCACCATTCCCGACGGTCCGCGTGCAGAAACAGTCTTCACCGCCGACGAAGAAGGGCAGATCCTTCTTAAGCTTGCCCTTTGTCGCGGAGAGAAACCCCACCATGCCGCCGAAGTGATCGTAATGGCCATGGCTGAGGACGAGCGCGTCGAACTCTTCGGGCTGGATCTTCAGGATCTCCATGTTGGTCAGCAGCGTGACCGGATTGTATCCGAAATCGACGAGGATATTGCGGACCTCATTGTCACGCTGGGATTCAGCGTGCATCGAGAGGCCCCATTCCCCGACCAGGGTGGCGCGGGGCGGCACATCCGGTGTTTCATTGCCCTGCATGCGCGCGATCGAGAGGTCACCGAGCTTTTGCGAGATCCCGAAGCGACGGACAATGATGTCGCTGACCATGCGAACCTTCAAGCGATCGACCTGCGGCACGGCTCCGCCGAGTGCCTGAGCCCTTGCGCTCCGCCCGCTCCCGACCAGCGTGCCCACCATCGCGGACACAAAGCCCGCGCCGCCGGCGCAAAGCAGGTGGCGTCTCGACAACGACGGCGATCGAGTCATCAACCACACGGACCAAACAACATGGCGGCCTCCTCTCGGCACGACTTTCGGGTCGGGAGCTTAATCCTCTGGTCCCGGCAGCATTGACATCGGACAATGCGAGGGGCCCTGGAGGGCGATGGAGCAGCGCCTGTCGGGTTCCGTCTGGCCCAAGGCGCCGCCCGGCCCCGAACGCGATGTCCGTTCTTCAGGCCAGAGCCGATCTACCGCAGTCCAACGCCAAGCAGCGGCTTGCGCCCCAATGCGGACTACCGAGATTGAGCACGCCAAGGGCGGTTGGGGACGCCCCCCGGCGCGCATTGAGCAATGTCTGCAGGATTTGGGCACTGAAAATGGTTCTGCCTCGCGCACCGCATACCTTATAAATGATACGTGGGAAGGCGAGGCTCGAATGACTGACTTGGAAAGCTTCATCGTCAACCAGAACCTGGTTCACTACAAAGCGCTCCTGCGAGAGGAGACGGATCCGCATAAGAGCCGCATATTGCTCCGGCTGATCGAGAATGAAATGGGGAAACTACCCGCCTCCGCGAAGCGCATCGAGATACCTAAGTCGAGATAGCCAAGATGTCCGGCTTTCAATGACCTAATTATACTTTCGTCTCCTCGGTGTGACCGCCCCTGGAACGTTCACCAGTGACACCGAACGAATTGGGCCGTCGAATGTCACATTCGACGGCCCAATTTTCGAGCGCGAGGCGCCGAGCAAAGCTCAACAGCCGATTTTCGTTTGTAAGTAGTGTGAGTTGTCTGTCTGTGGGGGAACTGATGGCGCTGACGCAGAGCGAGTGGTCGCAAACGTATCCTCGCGCCGCATTGCGGGGTGTTCTGGCGGACGCTGCAAGAACGATACCCGAAGCAAAGCGGACACCTTCCTTGATGGCATGCCTCGCCGAGAAGATCTTGGCCTCGGCGGCTGACGGCCAAGAGAAGCCGGTCGATCTATGTCGCCGCGCCATCGAGAAGGTGCAGGAATCTTGTCCTGACTGCCGCGCATGCCATGGCTTGCAAGCAGCCCACAACAGCGGTCGCTCGCACGAAAAACTGTAGATTTCCGGTCGCAGCCTGTTACGTGGAGTGACAGACATATGGGCGCATCCGAGCCACCTTGGCTTAACTGCTTCAGGCATTCATCTAAATCCCCCGCAGAGAATTGGTGCGCCTTTGAGTCGCCGGTGTGTGTCGGGTGTACGAATGCCGTGTCGTCTCACCCTTCAGTGGGCGCTCACAAAGATCCTATGAAGTCCGAGGAGATCGAAGGCTGGTTTCGCGGTCTCAAGTCGTGCAAGGTTTCTGATGGCATGAGAGATTAAGGTCACCCCGCCGATGTCGGCACGTGCCCTTTCCCGACTTGTCGACCGAGGTCCAAATGCGTCTGCTTGCCTGACCTGACCGGGCCTCATTGTTGATGGATTGACCCGGGCGGCGCGGTCCGGGGGCGGCCCATCGCCTTCCAGCTTAGAGAGTGCGCATCCGACGCACATGATTGCCCTGTTGATCTCGGTCAATGGGCGGGCTCGTATTGAGATCAAGGTCGCGCAACTTCGCAGTAGGACACTCCATGATCAAGCGATTAGTTACAATGGTGGCGTGTTCTGTGCTCAGTTTGATCGGAGATGGTCCAACTGGAAAGCTGGTCCTCGTCGGCGGCGTCCACAGGACGCCCGGGGGTCTCGCCCTAACCAAAATGCAGGAAGGAACCGCAACGATCGAGATGAAGGACGGAAGGGCAGTTGGCTTAGCCGGGTCCGGCAAGGCCCTCATCAAGTTCACGTCGGGCGCGTTGGCAGGCCTGTCCGGCAAGACCCCCAAGTTCGTAACGAAGTCAATTGGCTTCAACCGCTTCGACATCCTGTGGTCGGAGTAGCTCCGCCTATCGGTCGCTTGCGCCCCCCGGGTCGGGGAGAGTTGCCGCCCTTGTTCCAGCGCAGGCCATGATCCGGTCCATGCAACCCAAGCTCTAGGTCTTCGGTTGCTCGTTCCTTCGAGCGACGAAATGGAGAAAGGCATGAACAGCCAGCCAGCGTTCAATCGCGGATCGTCCACCGAAATCGCCGGGCAGATCGACGCCGTTGCCTGGGCCGTGTTCTTCATCTGGGTCGGCATCGCCATGCTGGTGCCGGTGCCCTGGGAATGGTTTCTCATGGGTGTTGGCATCCTCATCCTCGCGGCGGAGTATGCCCGCTGGCAGATGGGCATCAGGATCGAAGGCTTCTGGGTCGCTTGCGGGGTCGTGTGCTTCGCAGGGGGGCTTTGGGCGCTTCTCAACTTGCCTTGGCCACTGGCTCCGATCCTGATCATTGGTCTCGGAGTGTGGTTGCTTGCTAAGATCATCGTGGATGCTAACCGTTGACCAGCCGCCCTCTGGCCATCCTGTGTAGCAAGCCGTCTTGGGCCCAGCGGTGCATCGGTCCGGAATTTGGGCTCCAGCCGACGTTCCGGACAGCGTCCCGCAAGGTCCATGGCCACCTTGAACTTCGGGTAGAAACATGCTGCGTATTTCCAGAAATCGCGGTTGTCTGCGCGCATCCCGCCTCACTGCGGAGGAGCGTTGCGCGCGATCGTCACGACACGCGAGGCGGGGAGCGATGGCCGCGAGAGATCGCAGTGTGTCTTCGGATGCGCGGACGAACGATCGGTTGCGGACGTGAAGTCGCAGCGTCCTGACACCCCGATGCTGGTGTCCCGCGCAATGCGCAAGCGTTGTCGCGAATGGTGGCCAACAAGCCCGGCGCACCAGGGAGACTGCGTATAAGCGTGAAGACCATCGCGCAGGGAATGCCGGCTACGGCAGCACCTGTGGTACCTGCCGCCTGCATTTTTTCAGCAGGCGGGCCATGGGTGAGGCCTTCACCCGGCATTCCCTGCGCCCTCTGCACTATCAGGAGGGACCGAACTGATCGCAGAACTCGGGCGCGACGCGCCGCGGGAACGAGACCTTATACCAATCGCTGTTTGAAGCGTATATCCGACCCACCCACCGCTGTCGTCCCGGGCAAGCCGTGACGCGCGACAGCGCGGCGCGGCGCCGACCCGGGACCCATACGCCGCGGCGGACGTGTGGCGCGAGGTGCTCACGACGCACCTGCCTCAAACTGCTCCCTGGGGTTATGTGTCCCGGCGTTCGCCGGGGCGACAGCTGTGGTCGTGGCTGCAGCTCAGCATCTCACGAATGCAATGCTAAGACGCCTGCCTTGCCACCGGCTTGCGCTCCACCGGATCGATGTCGATGCCGCGCAACCTGCCGAGCCGCAGCACGTCCATCGCGATGGTACGGCCGATGCGGTCGCGGTCGAGCACGCGGATCAGGTCGTCGACGCCGTTGATCTCGACGCCGTCGAGCCTGATCACGACGTCGCCCGGCAGCAGGCCGGCGCGGGCCGCGGGCCCGTCCGGCTCGATCTGCATCAACAGCGCGCCCATCTTGTTCTCGACACCGGCGAGCAACGCATGTCGCCGCGGCACCGGCGCGGTCTGCCCGGACACGCCGATATAGGCGCGGCGGACATAGCCGTGGCGGATGATCTCCGACAGCACGAACTGCGCGGTGTTGCTCGCGACCGCAAAGCAGATGCCCTGCGCACCCTGGATGATGGCGGTGTTGATGCCGATCACCTCGGCGGCCGACGACACCAGTGCGCCGCCGGAATTGCCGGGGTTGAGCGCCGCATCGGTCTGGATGACATCCTCGATCATGCGGCCCGACACCGAGCGGATCGAGCGCCCCAGCGCCGAGACGACGCCGGCGGTGACCGTCGATTCGAACCCGAGCGGGTTGCCGATCGCGACCACGAGCTGGCCGCGGCGCAGGCTCTTGGAATTGCCGAGCGCGGCGTAGCGCAGGTCGCGCGCGTGATTGGCGCGCAGCAGCGCCAGATCGGTGTCGGGATCGACGCCGAGCACCTGCGCATCGGTGACGACGCCCTCGACGTCGCGCAGCCGGATGCTCTTGGAGGAGCCGACCACATGGCTATTGGTCAGCACGAGGCCGTCGGGCGAGATCACGATGCCCGAGCCGAGCCCGCCGCGGGAGCCGGCGGTCGCCCCAGCCTTGGGGCCGGTTTCGACACGCACGACCGCAGGACCGACGCGCTCGGTGACATCGATGACGGCATTGGAATAGGCGTCGAGCAGCGCGCGGTCGTCGGCCGGCGCAGCAGCAGACGCGCGCGACGGCGACAGCGCATCGCCGGCGAGATCGGAGGTAAAGTCCAACATGGCAAGATTTCCTTCGCCCGGTCAGATGGGTAGCAGCCGCCCCCCGCGCAAGGTGGCGGTCCGGCGGTGCCGGACCGCGCCGCCCTTGGCGAGACTCACGCGCGCTGTGATAGGACTTCGGCCGGGTATTTGATGAATGTGATTGCGGGAGGAAGCATGCGGCTGCGAGACCGGCTGTTGTCGTTGTGTGGGGCCATGGTGCTGGGAGCCGGCATGACCGGCGCGTCGCTGGCCGCAAGCGCCACGGTGCGCAGCGGCGACACGATCCAGCTCGGCGACACGGTGTTCCGGCTCGACGGCGTCGATGCGCCGGAGGTCGACCAGCTCTGCATCGACGATCACGCCGATTCCTGGAGCTGTGGCGTCGAGGCGCGCGAGCAGCTCGGCAAGCTGATCGGCGGCCGCGCGGTGCGCTGCGACGATCTCGGTCCGGACAAGCCGCTCAAGACCCGCAGGATCGGCCTCTGCACCGTCGACGGCGACAGGGTCAGCCTCAACCAGCAAATGGCGCGCGCAGGTTTCGCCGTCGGCGCCGACCCCGCCGCGAAGGCGCGGGTCAAGGACGATGTCGCCGCGGCCAAGGAGGCGCTGCGCGGACTCTGGAAGGGCTGCTTCGTCGCGCCGGGCGAGTTCCGGATCGACAAGAAGGATGGCGCGCTGATCGGCGCCGCCTGCCGCACCGACCGCGACCGCGAGATCCGTGCCGTGCTGTTCCCGGACGCGCCGAGCGCGCCGCCGGGCTGCAGCATCAAGGGCAAGTTCGCGGTGCGCGCGCGCGTCACCGGCAACATCGGCATCTATCATCTGCAGGGCTGCCCGAGCTATCCCGCGACCACCGAGCCCGATCGCTGGTTCTGCTCCGAGGACGACGCAAGGGCCGCCGGCTTCCGCCGCGCCTTCAACTGCCGCGCGCCGAAGAAGTGAGTCACAGGTGGTGGTGCGGCGCTCAGCGGCTCACGCGCCAGATCGTGCCATTGCCGTCCTCGGAAATGAGAAGGCTGCCGTCGCGCGCCACGGTGACGCCGACCGGCCGGCCCCAGACCTCGCGGTCATTGAGGACGAAGCCGGTGACGAAATCCTCGTATTCGCCGGTGGGCACGCCGTCCTTGAGGCGGACGCGGATCACCTTGTAGCCGGTGCGCTTGGACCGGTTCCACGAGCCGTGCTCCGCCGCGAAGGCGTCGCCGCGATACTCCGGCGGGAACAGATTTCCGTCGTAGAACGTCAGACCGAGCGAGGCCGAATGCGGCTGCAGCAGCACGTCGGGCACGGTGATCTTGCCCTTGAGGTCCGGGCGCTCGCCGGCATGGCGCGGGTCAGGGTTGTCGCCGATATAGTACCAGGGCCAGCCGTAGAACCCGCCCTCCTTCACGCGCGTGACGTAGTCCGGGACCAGATCGTCGCCGAGCCCGTCGCGTTCGTTGGTCGAGCACCACGGCGTTCCGGTCGTGGGCTGGATGGCGAGGCCGACGCAGTTGCGGATGCCGGTGGCGAACAGGCTGCGGTTGTTGCCGTCGGGATCGAACGCCAGCACGCCGGCACGGTCGGCCTCCCCGCCCCAGGCCGCGCCGAGCGGATGCGCCTTGATCCAGGCACTGATTCCGCCGCCAGGCTCTCCCAGCGCTTCGCCGACATTGCCGACGGAGCCGACCGACACCAGCATGCGCTTGTCGTCCCTGGTGAAGACGACATCGCGGGTCGAATGGCCGTAGCCGGCCGGCAGATCGGGCACGACGACCTGCAGCGGCCCCTGCGCCTTCATGTCGCCGGCACGATAGGGAAAGCGCATGACGCGCTCGGTACTCGCGACATAGACCCATTGCGGATCGGCACTCGGATAGAACGCAATGCCGAAGGGATGGCCGAGCCGGTCGGCGAAGATCTCGCTCGACGCGACCTTGCTGCCGTCCTCGCTCGGGCGCAGCACGCGGACGCGCCCTGCCCGGGTCTCGGCGACGAAGATGTCGCCATTCGGCGCGGTGCGGATGATGCGCGGCCCGCTCAGCCCCTCGGCGAACAGCGCGATCTTGAAACCGTCGATGACCTTCGGTACGGCGGAGGCCGGTCGTTGCACCACGCGGGAGACGTTGGCTGCGGACGCCGTCGCACCCGGTTTGGGCAGGTCTTCGGGACGGATCAGCCTGATCGTGCCCGGTGCATCGCCCTGCCAGCTGCCGAACGCGTCCTTGCCTTTGAGCACCGCGAGCTGTGCTGTCGCCGCAGCCGTCACCAGCGCGCTCAAGGCGGCCACGATAGCCGTGCTCATCCGTCTCGTCATGCAGTCCTCACGCGTCTCGATCGGCCGTCAGCCTGCCCTGGTGCCGGCCCAGGGATCACGCGTCGCGGCGATGGGACGCGTTCACGACAGCGCCCCGAGCACGCCGCGCGTCGCCTGGTCGATCTCCTCGACATAGCGGCGGCGCGCGAAGGACTCGGTCAGGAAGCCGATCACCTTCCGGCTGTTCTCCGACTCCAGCACGGCCAGCACCTCGGCGCCGGAATCGTCGAAGATCTTCATCGCCGTCTTGACGTTCATTTCGGGCAACAGCGCGACATCGAAATATTTCGCGAGCTCGACCACCTGGATCTCGTCGGCAATGGAATCCAATTCGCCCGAGAACAAATCGGGCAAGGAGACCAGCCCGCAATAATCGTCGCTGTTGTTCACCACCACCACGGCCTGGCGCGTGCCCAGCGCGAACTCGCGCCGGCAGGCCGCGATGCTCGTCGTGGTCGGCACCTTCGCGACGTCGGAGCGCATCAGCCGCTCGACCGTGAGGTTGCGCAGCCAGCCGACATCGTTGGCGCTGCGGATGGTCTCGCCGCGCAGATGCAGGCGCCAGGTCGAGAACGAGTGCCCGAACAGGACGCGGACGCATACCGAGGTCACGATGCAGGCGGCCAGCACGACGGCGGTGACGTCGACGCTGCGGGTCATCTCCAGCACCAGGAACGACATCGTCAGCGGCCCGCCGACGATGGCGACACCGAGCGTCGCCATGCCGGTGAGCATCGCCACCAGCGGGTCGATCGCGAGCCCGAGGCCGGCCAGCGCGAGCAGGCCCGCAAACAGCTTGCCGAGCAGACTGCCGACGAACAGCGAGGCGAAGAACAGACCGCCGCGGAAGCCCGAGGCCAGCGAGATCAGGCAGGCGGCGAGCTTGAGCACGATGATGGTGGCGATCATGCCGACCGCCATCTCGCGATGCAGGTCGAGCAGCATTGCGCCGTGGCCTGCCGCCAGCACCTGCGGCGTCACGATCGCCATGGCGCCGACACAGACCCCCCCGATCACCGGGCGCAGCCACACCGGAATGCGGACGAACAGCCGCTCGACCGTCGGCGAGGCGCGCATCACCAGGATGCCGATGCCGGCGACGAGCAGCGCCAGCACGAACAGCGCGATGTATTGCTCGAAGCCGACCGCGCCGACCTTGGCGACCTCCAGCGAATACGGCGCGCCGGCGAGATATTGCGAGGTCAGCGCACCCGCCAGCGAGGCCGCCAGGATCGGCGCCGCGCTGCCGACGGAGTAGACGCCGACGATCAGCTCACAGGCATAGAACGCCCCCGTGATCGGCGCGCCGAAGGCGGCCGCAATGGCGGCGGCCGCTCCGCAGCCGAGGATGAGGCGCAGATCGTTGCGGCGGAGCGTGAGATACTGCCCGAGCAGCGAGGCGACGCCGGCCCCGATCTGGGTGTAGCCGGCCTCGAGCCCGACCGACGCGCCGGAGCCGTTGGAGACCAGGGTCTGGCCGCTCACCACGATGCTGTCACGCATCGACAGCCGTCCGCCGCGCAGCGCATTGGCCTCGACGGGGTCGACCGCGGCCGCGATCTTCCAGCGCCGCCGCAGCCATTCCATGATGCCGAGCGCAAGGCCGCCGCAGGCGGGCGCGATCAGGGCGACCACCGGGTTGACCCAGGTATGAGCGCTGAGCCGGACATCGATCGGGATGCCGTAAATGACCACATGCGCGACTTGCGCGATCAGGCTCATCACCGTCACGATCGCACCCGTCGCAACGCCGATCACCAGGGCCAACGGTATCAGGTAGAACTCATTGCTGCGCAGCAGTGCCCGCAGCCGCGTGACCACCCGGTTCGAAGCCTTGCGATCGATGATATGCGACAGCGTCGACAGCACGGAGAGCCGTTTCTTCTAAGATGAGGCCTCGCCGTGGCAATAACCCGTCGCAACTAGCGGAACAAGCGCGAATTCCTTTCCGGTCGAAACGTGGTTGACTGGTCCGGAAAGTGGAACCGCCGCGGCTCGCGCGATCCTGCGCCTCAACTGCGCCACCGCCAAAATCACAAATTGCCGGAGCACAAGACGACGGCGCCCGCCGCGGGAATCTCCGCAGCGGGCGCGCGCACCTCAAATCGAGGAGATGTACCGTTCAGACCCGCTCGATGATGATCGCGGGTGCCATGCCACCGGCCGCGCACATCGTGACCAGGCCGCGCTTGAGATCGCGCCGCTCGAGCTCGTCGAGCAGCGTCCCGATCAGGATGGAACCGGTGGCGCCGATCGGATGTCCCAGCGCGATCGAGCCGCCGTTCACATTGACCTTGGCGCGGTCGAGCTCGAGGTCGCGGATGTACTTCTCGGCGACGACGGCGAACGCCTCGTTGATCTCGAACAGGTCGATGTCATCAAGCTTGAGCCCGGCCTTGGCCAGCACCTTGCGCGTCGCCGGCACCGGGGCGTTCAGCATCAGGGTCGGGTCATCGCCCATATTGGCCATCGCCACGACGCGTGCCCGCGGCTTCAGGCCATGGGCGTGGGCATAGGACGGCGACGCCAGCAGGATCGCGGCCGCGCCGTCGACGACGCCAGAGGAATTGCCGGCGTGATGCATGAAGTCGATCTCGAGGCCGGGATAGCGCTGCAGGATCAGGTTGCGATACGTCGTGCCCTTCTCGTCCAGCGCGTAGTCGGCGATCGCCGGAAACGCCGGCTTCAGCCCTGCCAGCGCCTCGGCCGTGGTCTGCGGCCGCGGGTATTCCTCGTGGTCGAGCGCGAGGCTGCCGTCCTCGCGATGCACCGGCACCAGGCTCTTCTTGAAATGGCCGGCCGCAATCGCAGCCGCCGCGCGCTTCTGGCTCTCCAGCCCGAGCGCGTCGACGTCGGCGCGGGTGATGCCTTCCATGGTGGCAATGGCGTCGGCACAGACGCCCTGGTGCGACTGCGGATGCAGCGCGCGCAGATGCAGATTGCCGGCGTCCATCATCAGCGGCCCCTCGCCGCGCCGGCCCTCCATCGACATCATCTCGCAGCCGCCGGCGACGACGAGGTCCTCCTGCCCGGCCATGATCGAGCTTGCTGCGATGTTGACGCTGGTGATGCCGGAGCCGCAGAAGCGATCGAGCGTGACGCCCGAGGCGCGGATGTCGTAGCCGGCGTCGAGCGCCGACATGCGGCCGAGATCGCCACTCTGCGGACCGCGCTGCGACGAGCAGCCCCAGATGACGTCCTCGACGTCGCCGGTGTTGATGCCGGTGCGATCGGCCAGCGCGCGCAGCACGGTGGCGCCGAGATGCTGCGGGTGCAGCCCGGCGAGCGCGCCCTTTCCGGCCTTGCCAATACCGCGCGGCGTTCTGCAGGCATCGATGATGAGCGCGTCGACCATGGTGTTTCCCTTGCCCGATATTGTTGTGAGCTGACAGCCGCGCAGCATCTCGGCGCCCGCACGCCTCTCTTTGCTGTCGCATAGCATTGCGCATGCGGTCTTCACAACGGCGCTTGAAGCTGCCGGCGCATGACCAAAACGCACGCCACGGCGTTGACGCAACTCACCTTTCCGTCGCACGAACAATTCTGCAGATCGGCGCGCTCGGGCTGCCTTCTCGCAGACTGGTTGAAGAGCACTCGCCCAGTCGCGCTGCAACGCAGCTCGAACGGAGGGTCTCAGCAACGTTGGCAGTTGGACTGCAGAGCATTGTCCAAACAAGCGAACTGACCGTTCACCCAATACTTCTTGTCATGCTGCAGAGGCTGCAAGATCCTCGATCAGGAACAACTGGGACCACAGCGATCCGCCGGCTCCGGATCCGAAGCACGCCATGATCACGACGCCACGTTGAGAGGTCGCCTGACCTCTCCATCGTGGCGTGACGATAGCAAACACGAACGATGCCGGAGCCCGGCAGGCGCCGCCTGCCCGCGACCACAGCCATTCCGAGGAGGACGCTCTGATGTTGAGACGAAATCTGCTGGCCACCATGGCCGGACTGGGAGCGGCGAGCGTGCTCGGCGCTGTCCCTGCGCAACTCTCCGCCGAAGAGGTCAAGATCCCCAGCATCGCCGGCCCGGATCCGGCGACGAAGACCCCGAGCTTCCTGCCGCCGCTCGGCAGCGTCGATACCCACACGCACATCTTCGGGCCGGCCTCGACCTATCCGTTCTCGCCCACCCGCCCCTACACGCCGCCCGATGCGTCACTGGAGATGTTCCGGGCGCTGCACGCCAAAATCGGTGTCGAACGCGCCGTCATCGTCAACGCCACCGTCCATGGCACGGACAATCGCGTCGTCACGGACGCCATCGCGCAGAGCAACGGCAACTACAAAGGCGTCGCCAACATCAACGCGGCGATGTCCGACGCCGACCTCACGGCGCTCGGCAAGGCCGGCATCTGCGCCTGCCGGTTCGCCTTCCTCCGCCGCCTCGGCGGCGTCGGCGACATGAACGTCTTTCGCACCCTGGTGGACCGCGTCGCGGCGATCGGCTGGCACGTCGACATTTATCTCGAGGCCGGGACAATCCAGGAATTCGTGCCGATCCTGAAGGCGCTGCCGGTCACCTATGTGATCGACCACATGGGCACGATCAGCGCCGCCAAGGGCATCGACGATGCGGAGTTCAAGGCGCTGCTCGACCTGCAGGCCAGCGACGGCAAGTGCTGGATCAAGATCACCGGTCCCGAGCGCGCCTCGGCCTCCGGACCACCGTTCCACGACGCCGTGCCGTTCGCCCGGAAACTGATCGAGAATGCGCCCGATCGCGTCATCTGGGGCACGGACTGGCCGCATCCGAACGTCAAGATCATGCCCAATGATGGTGATCTGGTCGATCTGATCCCGCTCTACGCCCCGGATCCGGCCATGCAGCGAAAGCTGCTTGTCAGCAATCCCGAACGGCTGTTCAAGTTCGAGCCCAAGAGCTGAGTCACCGCCAGCTGCAACTTCGAGCCCTTCAGCGACAGGACCGATCATGACTGCCACGACCCTCACCGCCGACAGCAAGGCAGGCGCCCGCCGCGGCTGGTGGAAGGAGCTTTGGGTCCAGGTCATGATCGCGATGGCAGCGGGCATCCTGCTCGGTGCCGTCAAGCCGGATCTCGGCGCCCAGATGCAGCCGCTGGGCGATGCCTTCATCAAGGCGATCCGGATGCTGATCGCGCCGATCATCTTCTGCACGGTGGTCAACGGCATCGCCCACATGGCCGACATGGCCAAGGTCGGCCGCGTCGCGATCAAGGCGCTGATCTATTTCGAGGCAATCACGACGCTGGCGCTGATCATCGGCTTGACCGCGGTGAACCTGTTTCAGCCCGGCGTCGGCATGAACATCGACCCGGCGACCATCAACTCCGCGACCATCGAGCCCTATGTCAAGCAGACCGCTGCGGTCGGCTTCGTGCCGTTCCTGCTCAACATCATCCCGCAGACCTTCGTTGGCGCCTTTGCCGAAGGCAATATCCTGCAGGTGCTGTTCATCTCGGTCATGTGCGGCTTTGCGCTGATCTGGCTCGGCGACCGCGCCAAGCCCGTGACCGACGTGATCGATGTCGCCGGCCAGATGATCTTCGGTGTCGTTCGGATCGTGATGTGGGCCGCCCCGCTCGGCGCATTCGGCGCCATCGCCTTCACCGTCGGCAAGTTCGGCCTGGGCTCGCTGGCCAAGCTCGGCCTGCTGCTCGGCAGCTTCTATCTCACCTGCCTGATCTTCATCGCCGCCGTGCTCGGCCCCATTGCCGCCCTCACCGGCTTCAGCCTGTGGAAGCTGATCCGCTACATTCGCGATGAGGTGCTGGTCTGCATCGCCACCACGTCATCGGAGACCGTGCTGCCGCGCATGCTGGCGAAGCTCGAAGCCGCCGGATGCGAGCGCGGCATCGTCGGCCTGGTCATCCCCACCGGCTACTCGTTCAATCTCGACGGCACCTGCCTCTACCTCGCCACCGCCGCGGTGTTCCTGGCGCAGGCGACCAACACTCATCTCGACATCAGCCACCAGATCGGGCTGCTGCTGATCCTGCTGGTGACGTCGAAGGGCGCAGCCGGCATTGCCGGCGCCGCTTTCGTCGTGCTGGCAGCGACGCTCGCCGCGACCGGAACGATTCCGGTCGCCAGCGTCGCACTGGTGCTCGGCATTCACCGGTTGATGTCGCAGGGGCTGACGCCGACGAATTTGATCGGCAACGCCGTGGCCACCATCGTCATTGCCCGCTGGGAAAATGCGCTCGACAAGACGCGTCTCCAGCAGGTGCTCGATGGCGAAGCCGGCAGCGAACTGACCGAATCAGTCTGATATCAGCGAGGCGACCGATGGACTGCGCAGCTACCATCCTGAGGCAGGCCGTCATTGTCGCTTTCGTCGCGTGCGCGACGCTCGCTCCGGTTCGAAGCTATTCCGCTGATGTCGACGTGGCACGCACTCTCGCGCCGACCGGACATCTGCGCGCGGGACTCTATCCGGGCACGCCGACATCGATCCTGCCCGACGGGACCGAGAATCCCCGCGGCGTCGGCTACACCATCGGCAAGGAAATGGCGCGCCAGCTCCATGTCGACTACGAGCCGGTCGTGTTCGCCAAGAACGCCGAGGTGCTCGAGGCCGTCAAGACCGGCGCGGTCGACGTCGCCTTCACCAATGCTTCGCCGGCGCGCGCAAAGGAGATGGATTTCGGTCCTGTCTATCTCGAGATCGAGCTTGGGTATCTCGTGCCCGACGGCTCCCCGCTTTCCGACGCCGGCGATGTCGACGCGAGCGGCCGCAAGATCGGCGTCACGACCGGCAGCACGTCGGATGCGACGCTCGGGCGCGAGCTGAAGAACGCGACGCTGGTCCGGGCGCCGACCTTGAAGGATGCGGTCGCCATGCTGACGAGCCGCCAGATCGATGCCTTCGCCACCAACAAGGCGACGCTGTTCGAGATCGCCGAGCAGGTGCCAGGATCGCGCGTGCTCGACGGGCGCTGGGGCGAGGAGCGCCACGCCATCGCGATCCCCAGGGGCCGCGACGCCGGGCTCGACTTCCTGCGCAGCTTCACGGCCGAGATCCAGTCGTCTGGCCTCGTCAGCGCCGCTGCTGAGCGCGCCGGACTGAAGGGCATTGTGTCGCCAGGGAAATCGCCCTGACGCGTCGGCGCGCAGTGCCGCCGGGGATCGCGGTGTTCTCCGCATCGGACAGCGACAGACTGCGGATAAGTGCGACACCGACATGAGAAGCGAAGCGCATCGCCAAGGGCCTCTCACAATGACGCGCTGAAGTCCGAGATGAGCGCGTCATCCTGAGATACCGCCGCTATCTCGTTTCAGCCGGTCACCGAGAAACGTCAGTCGTGAATTGACATCATTTGCATAGACACCGATTTGCTTTCGCCGCATTGACGCCGATCAAACGGCGCATGACCTAAAATTAATGGTTATCTCCTTTCGTATGAGTGGTGCGCTCGGCTAATGAAAGCGCAACGGCGGCGGACTGATCTCGCAGCGTCGTCCAGCAAGAAACGATCTGAAACTACGGAGTGAGCGCCTGCGGACAACAGTCACGCCGCGTCGTTCGTGTGTGTGACGATCACTCGACGATCACTTGGCGAATACTTGGAGACGATCATGAACAAGCAGCTTCTGCTCAAACTTCACCGCTGGATCAGCCTCGTCTTCGCGCTGCCGCTGCTTGTCGTCATCGTGACCGGACTGATCCTCTCCTTCGAGCCGATGGCGCAGGTCGCTGCCGTCAAGCCGCAGAGCGTCGATCCGGCGCGCGTGATCGCGCTGATCAAGCAGCATGATCCCGACGGCAAGGCACGCGGCCTGTCGATCGATGCGTCCACACAGCACCTCACCTTGCAGGGTACGCCGGGCGCCGAGGTCGACATCACGACCGGCGCCGCGGTCGAGAAGCCCGCGATGGCGAGCGTCTTCCTGTGGGCGCGCAGGACCCACGAGCATCTGATCGGCATCCCCGGCCTCACCCTGATCTCGACCATCGCAATGGTCACCATCATGATCATCGGCATCCTGATGGGACTGCCGCGACTGCGCAACACGCTGTCCGGCTGGCACAAGGGCGCGGCCTGGTTCACGCTGCCTCTGATTCTGCTCAGCCCGCTCACCGGACTCTGTCTCGAGCTCGGCCTGACCTTCGCAGGCAGCGCTCCGCCCACCGCAGCCAAGCGCATCTCGCTGCCTGACGCCGTCAGCATCGTCGCCAGGGACCACGACCTTTCGGCGGTCAACTCGATCGGCAATCGCGGCGGGCGGATGATGGCGAGGATCATCGAGGACGATGAGCTCAGGGCCTATGCTGTGACGTCCGACGGGCTCTCCGCGTTGCCGCGCAACTGGCCGCGCCTGCTGCACGAAGGCAACTGGTCGCTGATCGGCAGCGCGGCCAACGTGCTGATCTCGATCGCGCTGTTCGCACTGCTGATCACAGGCGTGCTGATCTGGGCGCAGCGCCGGCTGCGGCGCCCGAATCGCGCGCGCACCGTGCCGGCAAAGCCGGTGGTCGCATCCTCGATGCCGTCCTGACGAGCGGCGACCGCCCCACGGAGCCGGCTCGACGCTGCGAGCCGGCCTCCAACTCCGTCTCGCGCGCTGCTTCGCCAAAGGCCGGCCCGCGCCGCGCGAGCTCGGCGGCAGACCTTTTTCGATCATTGTGACAAGAACGACGTCGCTGCCCGACCGCTGCGGAAATGGAAGCGGCGCGTTGTCTACTCTCACCTCAAAAATGATGCGCCCGTCCGGTGCAAGCGAGCACCGGCGCCGCGCAGGACGAAGCTGTGCGCATCACCGCCCTGTCATCAACGTGACTTGACTACGTCTGTGCTGCCCCGCATGGTCCGGATAGAAAACGAAACGGTTTAGTTTTATGTCAGATCATGTCCGAATGTTTCCCGCGCGTTTGAGGGGGGTCCCGACAGGCCGCGCGATGTCCGTCCCGCTCGGCCTTTTTGGCTGCAGCGTGCTGCTCGCATCCTGCGCCGTCGGCCCGGACTTCATCTCCCCCGAGGCGCCGGTCGCGACCGGTTACGTCGCCGAGCGACGCCTCGCCGCGACCGCCAGCGCCTCGACGCCGGGCGGCAATGTGCAGAGCTTCGCACCCGGAGGCGATCTGCCCGGCACCTGGTGGGCGCTGTTTCATTCCCGGCAGATCAACGCCTTCGTCGAGGAAGCGATTCGCAACCACCCGGACATCGAAGCCGCGCAATTGGCGCTGCGTGCTGCGCGCGAGAACGCGCTGTCGCAACAGGGCGCGCTGTTTCCGCAGCTGAGCGCGAGCGGATCCGCCGAACGCACCCAGGGCTCCACCACACAGAACGGGCAATGGCCCGGCCAGACCTCGCTCTACACGCTCTATGGCACGTCGGTAAGCGTCAGCTACGCGCTCGATCTGTGGGGCGGCACGCGACGCCAGGTCGAGGCGCTGCAGGCGCAGGCCGACTACCAGGCGTTCAAGCTGGAGGCGACGCATCTCGCGCTGACCGCCAATGTCGTCACCGCCGCGATCAGCGACGCCTCGCTGCGCGATCAGATCGCAGCGACCGAGGAGATCATCAAGGCCGAGACCGACCAGCTTGGCCGGATCCAACACCAGTTTGATGTCGGCGCCATCTCCAAATCCGACGTGCTGGCGCAGGAGGCGACGCTGGCGCAGGCCAAGGCGACCTTGGCGCCGCTGCAGAAGCAACTCGCGCAGCAACGCAATCAACTGATGGCCTATCTCGGCCGGCTGCCGAGCCAGGACCGCGGCGAGCATGTGACCCTCGCGGAGCTGCGGCTGCCGCGCAAGCTGCCGGTGTCACTGCCCTCCTCGCTCGTCCGGCAGCGTCCGGACATCCGGCAGGCCGAGGCTACGTTGCACCAGGCCACAGCGACGGTCGGCGTCGGCGTCGCCAATCTGCTGCCGCAGGTGACGCTGTCGGGCAGCTACGGCGCAAGCGGACCGGGCCGGCTGTTCTCGCCGACGACCATCGTGTGGGATGCGGCCTCGAGCGTCAGCCAGAAGCTGATCGACGGCGGCACGCTGTATCACACCAAGGAGGCTGACGTCGCCACCTTCGAGCAGGACTTGTCGCTCTACAAGAGCACGGTCATCACCGCGTTCCAGAACGTTGCGGATTCGCTGCGCGCCATCCAGTACGACGCCGAGGCGCTGAAGGCCCAGGCCGCCGCCGAGAAGGCCACCGCCGACAGTCTCGCCATGGCGGTCGAGCAGTTCAAGAGCGGCGCGGTGCCCTACGCCAACGTCATCAACGCGCAGCAATCCTATCTCAACGCGCGCGTCTCCCGCATCAAGTCGCAGGCCACGCGCTTCACCGACACCGCGGCGCTGTTCCAGGCGCTCGGCGGCGGCTGGTGGAATCGCCAGGACGAGACCCCGGCGGCGCTGCCCCGCGCCAATCCCGGCTACTTCGCCGGTCCCAATCGTACGACCCAGGAAGCAATGTAATGAAGAAACGCATGACGATCATGCTGGCCGCCATGGCGGTGCTGTTCGGCGGCCTCTACGGCTTTCAGACATTCAAGGGCATCATGATCGCCAAGGCGATCGGCGCCATGGCCAACCCGCCGCAGACGATCTCGACGGTCGTTGCGGCGACCGCTCCATGGCGCTCCAACCTCACCGCGGTCGGCTCGCTGCGCGCCGTCAACGGCGCCGATCTGGCGCTGCAGGCCGCAGGCATCGTGCAGGGCATCCAGTTCAATTCGGGCGACACCGTCGAAGCCGGCCAGCAATTGCTGCAGCTGGTCGCGACCGACGACGTCGCCAAGCTGCAGTCGCTGCAGGCGACTGCCGAGAACTATGCCATCGTCGTCAAGCGCGACGAGGAGCAGATCAAGTTCAACGCGGTCAGCCAGGCCACGCTCGACAGCGATCGCGCCAATCTGAAGAACGCGCAGGCCCTGGTGACGCAGCAGAAGGCGATCGTCGAGCAGAAGACCCTGAAGGCGCCCTTCGCCGGCCGGCTCGGCATCCGCGCCGTCGATCTCGGGCAGTATCTCGGCGCCGGCACCACCATTGTCACCCTGCAGAGCCTCGATCCGATCTTCGTCGATTTCTATCTGCCGCAGCAGTCGCTCGCCGACATTCGGATCGGCCAGGACGTCGCCATCACGGTGGATGCCTTCCCATCCGAGCGCTTCACCGGCCAGATCTCGGCGATCAACGCCAAGGTCGATTCCACCAGCCGCAACGTCCAGGTCCGCGCCACCCTGCACAACGAGGCCGCCCGGCTGTTGCCGGGCATGTTCGCCAAGGTCGAGATCGCGACCGGCAGCCCGGAGCAACTCGTCACGCTGCCGCTGACGGCAATCGTCAGCAACCCCTACGGCGATCTCGTCTACGTCGTCGACGATCTCAAGGACGGCCAGGGCAAGGCGCGGCAGATTTTCGTCAAGAGCAAGCCGGCCAAGGGCGACCGGATCGCGATCACCGACGGCGTCAAGCCGGGCGAGGCGGTCGTGATCGCGGGACAGATCAAGCTGCGCAACGGCAGCCCGGTGAGAATCGACAACTCACACGTACCGGTCGCGGAAGCCGCGCCGGATGTCGTCGACCAATAGTCCGGCCAGCCCGCGCTCATCAGAGTCATCACCATGCGTTTCACAGACATCTTCATCCGCCGGCCGGTGCTGGCGCTCGTGGTCAGCGCCCTCATCCTGGTGCTCGGCCTGCGCTCGATGACGACGCTCGCCATCCTGCAATATCCGCGCACGCAGAACGCCATCGTCACGGTGAGCACGGCCTATGCCGGCGCCGATTCCGACATCATCGCCGGCTTCATCACGACGCCGCTGGAGAACGCGATCGCCCAGGCCAACGGCATCGACTACATGACGTCGACCAGCGTCACCGGCAGCAGCACCATCACCGTGAACCTGCGGCTCAACTACGATTCCGGCAAGGCGATGACCGAGATCAACGCCAAGGTGAACTCGGTGCTCAACCAGCTACCGACCGGCACGCAGCAGCCGACCCTGACCTTGAAGGTCGGCCAGACCATCGATTCGATGTATATCGGCTTCGCCAGCGACGTGCTGGCGCCGAACCAGATCACCGACTACCTCACCCGCGTGGTGCAGCCGAAGCTGCAGGCGGTCTCCGGCGTGCAGACCGCCGAATTGCTCGGCGCCAAGAAATTCGCCCTGCGCGCCTGGCTCGACCCTGACAAGCTCGCGGCCTATGGCCTGACCGCGACCGACGTGTCGACGGCACTGTCGGGCAACGACTACATCTCCGGGCTCGGCACCACCAAGGGCCGCCTCGTGCAGGTCGACCTCGCCGCCGCGACAAATCTGCATTCGCTGGAGCAATACCGCAATCTCGTCGTCAAGCAGGTCAATGGCGCCATCATCCGCCTGCGCGATGTCGCCAATGTCACGCTCGGCAATGACGACTACGACAGCGCGACGCGCTTCAACGGCAAGACCGCGGTCTACATCGGCATCCAGGTGGCGCCAACGGCGAACCTGCTCGACGTCATCAACGGCGTGAAGGCCGTTTATCCGGAGCTGCAGCGACAGCTGCCGAACGGCATCACCAGCGAGATCCTGTACGACTCCACCGATTTCGTGAACTCGTCCATCGACGAGGTGATCCATACGCTGGTGGAAGCGATCGGGATCGTGATCGTCGTCGTGTTCATGTTCCTGGGCTCGTGGCGCTCGGTGCTGATCCCGGTGATCGCCATTCCGCTGTCGCTGATCGGCACCTTCGGCCTGATGCTGCTGATGGGCTTCTCCATCAACCTGCTGACCTTGCTGGCCCTGGTGCTGGCGATCGGCCTCGTCGTCGACGACGCCATCATCGTGGTGGAGAGCGTGCACCGCCTGATCGACGAGGGTGTACCGCCGGTCGAAGCCGCGATCCAGTCGGCGCGGGCGCTGGCGAGCCCGATCATCGCGATGACCGTGGTCCTGATCGCGGTCTACGTGCCCGTCGGCTTCCAGGGCGGCCTGACCGGGGCCCTGTTCACCGAGTTCGCCTTCACGCTCGCCGGCGCCGTCACCGTCTCGGCGGTGATCGCGCTGACGCTCTCGCCGATGAACTGCGCCTGGCTGCTGCGCCGGACCGAGCGCGACGCCACCACGTTCGAGGCGCGTTTGGTGAGGACGATCGACCATGTGCTCGAACGGCTCGCCCACTTCTATCGCCGCTGGCTCGAAAGCGTGTTCGCGACCAAGCCGGTGGTGGTGGTGTTCGCGCTGCTGCTGCTCGCGATGATTCCCTGGCTCTATGTCAGTTCCACCAGCGAGCTTGCGCCGGACGAGGACCAGGGCATCGTGCTGTCGCTGACGAATTCGGCGCCCTCGGCCACGCTCGAGCAGCGCCAGTTCTACGGCCAGCAGCTGTATGGCTTGATCGCCCAGCGCCCGGAGACGCGCACCGTGTTCCAGATCGACACCTCGACACAGGTGATCGGCGGCTGGGTTCTGAAGCCCTGGGATCAGCGCAAGGCGACGACCAAGACCCTGCAGCCGGAATTCCAGCAGCTCCTGAACGGCATCGCCGGCGCCCGCTCGGTGGCGTTCCAGCCCTCGCCGCTGCCGGGCAGCAACGGCCTGCCGGTCCAGTTCGTGATCGGCACCACCGGCGCGTTCGGCGAACTCAACGACGTGTCGCGCGATTTCATGGCCAAGGCGCTGGCGAGCGGCCGATTCATCTTCCTCGACAGCGATCTGAAGATCGACAAGCCGCAGACCACCGTGGTGTTCGATCGCGACAAGGCCGCCGATCTCGGCCTCAAGATGAGCGATCTCGGCGGCGCGCTCGCGACCATGCTGGGCGGCAATTATCTCGACTATTTCAGCCTGGAGGGCCGCTCCTACAAGGTGATCCCGCAGGTCCGGCAGAACGACCGCCTCACCGACAGTCAGTTGCTCGACTATTCGATCCGCACCAGCGGCAATGCCATGGTGCCGCTGTCGACCGTGGCCCGGCTCGAGCGCAAGACGATCCCTGAGTCGCTCAATCACTTCCAGCAGATCAATGCGGCAACCATCTCCGGCGTGGCGATGCCGGGTATCGCGATGGGCGACGCGCTCGCCACCTTGAAGGAGATCGCGA
Organism: Bradyrhizobium sp. SZCCHNRI20481; assembly: GCF_032485055.1. Classification (NCBI taxonomy): domain Bacteria; kingdom Pseudomonadati; phylum Pseudomonadota; class Alphaproteobacteria; order Hyphomicrobiales; family Nitrobacteraceae; genus Bradyrhizobium; species Bradyrhizobium sp. SZCCHNRI20481. The sequence goes on along the minus strand of NZ_JAUEUE010000021.1, from coordinate 102,315 downwards.
AGTCGCTGCCATCGGGTTACTCGATCGACTATGGCGGCGCGTCGCGACAGCTCGAGCAGGAATCCGGCGGCTTCGTCACCACCTTCGTGTTCGCGCTGATCATCATCTTCCTGGCGCTCGCCGCCTTGTTCAACAGCTTCGTCGATCCGATCATCATCCTGGTGTCGGTGCCGATGTCGCTGGCGGGCGCGCTGATCTTCATCAGCCTCGGCATCGGCGGCGCCAGCATCAACATCTACACCCAGGTCGGCTTGGTCACCCTGATGGGCCTCGTCAGCAAGCACGGCATCCTGATGGTCGAGGTCGCGAACGAGCTGCGCGAACAGGGCAAAGACCGCACCGAGGCGATCATCGAAGCGGCCACCGTCCGCCTGCGGCCGATCCTGATGACCACGGCGGCGATGGTGCTCGGCGTGATCCCGCTGATCACCGCGAGCGGCGCCGGCGCGGTGTCCCGCTTCAACATGGGGCTGGTGATCGCCACCGGGCTCGCGATCGGCACCCTGTTCACGCTGTTCGTGGTCCCCGTCGCCTATGCGCTGATCGCTCATCGCGGCACGACGCATGAGATGACGGTTCATGGCGGCGAGGCGGCGGCCGTGCGTTGAGATGCAGATGAAATGTGTGAGTTAGTCGGAGATCTTGGAAGTCACATCGACCGTCATCGATGCGGGTGACGGACAGCAACGTCCCTCGATAGCATCCGCGGTATGGGTCCCGGCGTTCGCCGGGACGACACCGTTGATGCGGCGCGGTCGAGCCAAACACACTGCTGTCGTCCCGGCCTTGAGCCGGGACCCAAACCGCGTGATGGTCGTTGGCGGAATAGCTCTCGGTCATCACCTTCCGCACCAAAAACCCCGCTGGAGCCGCTACACCGGCTCCAGCACCATCAATCCCGTCGCGGTATTGGAGATCGGGATGTGATAGTTGGAATGCTCCTTGCGGACCTTCTCCGGCAGGGTGCCGCGCGCGACCATCCAGTTCAGCAATTCGACACCCTGGGTGCCCGACAGCTCGACCAGCTCGGCGGTCGAATACTTCGTCGCCCAGGCGGGATCGTCGACCATGCTGGCCATGAACTTCTCGTCGAAATCCTTGTTGATGAAGCCGGCGCGCTCGCCGTCGAGCTGATGCGACAGGCCGCCGGTGCCCATGACGACGACGCGTTCGTCCTTCGGCCAGGATTGAATCGCCCGCGCCAGCGCCTGGCCGAGCCTGTAGCAGCGCGCGGCCGACGGCAGCGGCGCCTGCACCGTGTTGACGACCACGGGCACCACCCGCACCGGCCATTTCTGATCGGGCCAGCACAGCGCCATCGGCAGCGTGAAGGCGTGATCGACCACCATCTCCTGGCAGGTGGTGAGGTCGAAATCCTCCTTCACCAGATGCTCGATCAAATGCCAGGACAATTCGCTGTCACCCTTGAACGGCGCGGTCTGCGGAATGCCCCAGCCTTCGTCGGCATTGCTATAGCTGTCGGCCGCGCCGACGGCGAAGGTCGGCATCTTGTCGAGGAAGAAGTTGAGGCCGTGGTCGTTATAGACGAGCACGACCACATCGGGTTTGGCCTTGGCGAGCCATTCGCGCACATGCGGGAAACCGTCGAAGAACGGCTTCCAATACGGATCCTGCTGCAACCCCTTGGCAATCGCGCCGCCGATCGCCGGAACGTGGGACGTGGTGATGCAACCGACGATCTTCGCCATGATCAACCCCTTGCCGCCAGAAGCTTGGCCTTGAACTGCTCTTTCGTCAGCCCGGTCTGCTGCGCGCCGATGTCCTGCATGTCGAGCCCGAAGATGCCGGCGAACTTGGCGAGGTAATAGGCGTTGCCGCCGGCCTCGATCAGTTCCAGCACGTTGCGGTTCCTGATCGCCGCGCGCTGCTGCGCGTTGAGGCCGTATTTGGCGCAATAGCCGTCCTCGTCGGCGACGAAGGCCTTGCGGTTGGCGGCATCGTTGAACGAGTAGCACATCTTGTTGAGGGCGTAGCCTTTGCGGGCCTGCTCGCCGTCGAAGATGGTGGTGCCGGGCACGGGCTGCCGGGCTGACGTGGTGGACATCTGAGCCTCCCCTGGTCGTGTTTCGAACGGCCGCGCTTGATCTGGATCAAACGCGGCGTCGTTCGTGCCCGCCAGTATCGCTGACAGACACCGTCAATAAAGGCCGCGCGACCGATCCGATCCATGAGCCAATTCGATCATTTGGACCTCGACGGCCACCTGCTGCAGCTCCTGCTCGCCGTCATCGAGGAGGGCTCGGTCACCCGCGCTGCGCAGCGGCTCGGCGTCACGCAGTCGGCCGTCAGCCATCTGCTCGACAAGCTGCGCGCGATCACCGGCGATCCGCTGTTCGTGAAGTCCGGCCGCGGCATCGTGCCGACCGCGCATGCGCAGCTCTTGGCGCTGCGCGCCCGCGCGCTGCTCGACGACCTCCGGAGCTTCTCGCACACCGCTGCATTCGAGCCGGCGAAAATCTCCGCGCAAGTGACGATCGCGGCCAATGATCTGCAGCGCGACCTGCTGCTGCCGTCCCTGCTCCGCTACGCCCGCGCGCAGGCGCCGGGCCTCAGCCTGCGCGTCATCCCCTCCGGCGCACCGACGCCGGAGATGCTACGGGAAGAGCACTGTCAGCTCATCATCACGCCGCGCCCGCCCGAGGGCAGCGACATCCTGCAGAAGCGGCTGTTCGAGGACAGCTATCGCGTGTTCTACGATGCGGGCCAACGCGAGCCGCCGCAGAGCCTTGAGGACTATCTCGCCAGCGACCACGTCACGGTACTGTACGAGCCGAGGCGCCGCCTCGACATCGACGAGATCATGGCCGAGCGCGGCATCGTCAGGCGGTTCGCGGCGCAGGTGCCGGGCTTCGGCGGCATCGGCCCGTTCCTGCGCGGCAGCCGCATGATCGCGACGCTGCCGAGCCTCCTGCGCGCCTACATGCTGCGCGGCCTGGCGGTGGCGCCGGTGCCGGTCCCCTGCCCGGCGATGCCGATGTACATGGTCTGGCACCTGCGACACCACGAGGATCCGATGCACCGCTGGCTGCGCCAGCAGCTCGAGATCGTGGTCGCGCCGAGCTTGGCCGCGGCTGCCGAGCACATGCCGGTGATGGCGTGACTCATCCCGAGGGGTGAGCGGCCCTCACGCCGGCGCGTGGCACACCGCCTCGATATTGTTGCCGTCGGCGTCGCGCACGAACGCGCCGTAATAGTTCTCGTGATAATGCGGCCGCAGTCCAGGCGCGCCGTTGTCCCGTCCGCCTGCCGCGATCGCCGCCTGATAGAACGCATCGACCGTGGCGCGATCCTTGGCGTGGAATGCGACATGCGTCGAGGTCGCGGCCGTCCCGCCGGTGCCGATCCAGAAATCCGGACGACCGTCGCCGAAGCCGGCGTGATCACCGTGGCCGCCGGTCTGCTCGTTGGTGATCTCCATCATCAGGACGTAACCCAACGGCGCCAGGGCCGCCGCATAGAAGGCCTTGGCGCGGACAAAGTCGGAGACAGGGAAACCGACGTGATCGAGCATGACGATCCTTTCCATGGTGATCGGCGAATGCTAGCGCCGTGGGCCTACGGGCGCAACATCATGCACGCGGCGCGCGATCACATCGCGAGGATGCGCCGCGCCGTCTGTTGCCCGCTGGCCAGCGCCGCCTCGACCGTTCCCATGTCGCGTCCGCGATACAGTGCTTCGCCGGAGATCAGGACACGACCGTCATCCCAGCGCGAAAGCGTATCCTGCGCCTCGCGGGATCCTAGCGTCGCATAGGAATAGGCCCCGCGCGCGAACGGATCCTTCGCCCAATCCGTGACATGCGACGCGACGAGCTGCTGCCTCAGCGAGTCCACCGGCTGCGAGAAAATACTCGCAAGCGCCGAGAGACCCAACTCAATCAAGGCGACATCGTCGAGCGCGACGAAAGCGCCGGCCGGCGGCCCGGCGAGCCAGCCGGTCAGCACCGCATCATCGTTCGGATGCTGCGTCCACCACACCGGCACGTCGGCATCGGACAGCACGAACAGCATATCGGAAAGATTCTCGGTCCGAGCCTCCCGCCACCACCGGCGCTCGAAGCGCAGCAGCAGCTTGATGACGTTGCCGAAGCCGATGGCTTCGGCTGCGGCCAGTTGCGAGCGCATCGCCGGCGGCAGCGCGATGGTCCGCAGCAGCGGCAGCGGCACGGTCAGGAGGACGATATCGCCGCGCTGCGCGCGGCCGTCGGCGCAGCGCACGACGACGCCATCATCGGAGCTCTCCACCGCGCGGACCACCGCCTCGAACTGCATCGCCACGCCATGCGCCCGGCACTCCGCCAGGAGATGATCGAGCAGCGCCGCGTAGCCGCCGACGATGCGTGCCTGAGCACCGCGGTCGCCGCCCATCCACTCGTCGCGCAGCGCGAACACGCTGGCACGACCAGGATCGGCGGCATCATAGCCCTGCACCATCCCGAGCACCGACTTGCGCAGGGCGGCAAACTCCGCGCCGGCGAAATGACGCTCGAGCAGCGCCGTGACGGTCATATCCTGATCGAGCTGCCGCGCCACGCCGTGCAGTTGGCGCATCTGCCGATCGGCCGGATCCTCGCGCGAGAACGCGCCGTCCGTCACGTACCAGCGCGCGCCATCGACCGGCGTCGAGGTGAGCCCCGCCTCGGCCATCAGCGCGTGGGTGACCGGCGCCTCGCCATGGATGAATTCCGCGCCGGCATCCGCGCGATATCCAAACCTGCTCGCGGGCAGCGGATGGATGCGCCCCCCGCAGCGGTCGCGCGCTTCCAGCAGCGTCACTCGCTTGCCGGCGCGGGCCAGCTCACGCGCCGCCATCAGGCCCGCGGCACCGCCCCCGACGACGATGACGTGCATTCGCCGCTCAGCCATGACTTGCCTGGGCCGGCAAGGGCGAGCCGTTGGTGATCTTGTAGCGCAGCCACAGCGCGCCGCCCTCCAGCGCCGTGCTGCTTTCGAGCGTCATCGCCGTGATCGGCGCGCGCTCGCCGGACTCGGCTTCAGTCGAATCGAACACGCTGGGTGCCCCCTTGGCGCCGTCCACGGCCGGACACAGAACGAGGTTGAACTCGTCGACCAGACCCGCGCGCAGAAACGCGCCGTTGGCGCCGCCGCCGCCCTCGAGCAGCAGGCGCTTCACGCCGAGCTCCAGCGCGACGATCTCGAGCACGCGTGAGAGATCGAGTTTCGACTGGCCGGCGAAGACGTAGGAGACACCCTCGCCGCGCAGTCCCGCGAGATGCGCATCCGACACCGCCTCGGTCAGCACGACGACGATCGGATCACCGCCGATGTCGGCGCGGCCCCAGCAGATCTTGCCATGGGGATCGAGCACGATGCCGTAGGCCTTGGCGCCGCGTCGTGCGATCCAATGGGTGCGCGGGATTCGCTCCGTGGTCTCGGCCGGATAGGCCGAGCCCTTGGCGAACTCTTGGCCGGTGACGCGGCCGATCAGCCAGGCATCGCCCCCGAGCTGGTCATGCACCTGCTCGAACAGATCGCCCGATCCCTTCGGACGCCAGCGGCTCGGCAATGTCCGGCCGTCGACGCTCGACGCCATCAGGCAGATGACTTCCGGTTTCATGCATCCTCCTTGTCGCCGCTGAACGGGGTCACCGAATATCGCCTCGGCGGCGTTGTCAACGAAACGGCGTGCGTTTCGTTCGATCGCGGCCGCAACGCTCGCCTGCGCCGTCGCTGTAACCGCACGAGTTCCTGCGCCAGTTTTGGGATTGAAACGGAGCCGATCATGGACGCTGCGCCGCGCAGACGAGACGCCATCGGTTTGCGCGGGGCACGGCGCGGTGCCCTGCATGCTGGCCGACAGCATCGCCAACCAGGGCGGCCACGCCGCGCCGTGGCGCACCGTGTGGATTCGCGCCGCCTTCCTGGCCTCGCTGGGCGGGGCAGTCGCGCTCGACCTCAAGCGGCTGTTCTTCCTGCTCATCATCATCCCCGTGATCGTGCTGTTCCTCATCGTGTTCGGCGTGATCGGCGGCTGTGTCGGTCGCAGGACGTGCTCGCCGCTGGCCGAAGGCTTGGGTCTCGGCCTGATCCTGGCGTGGTCGCTCGGGGTGTCGTTTCCGATGTCCCTGCCGGGCTAGCGCGCGTTTCCGACGTGTGCGAACGAACGTGCTGTACGACGATCCGAAACGCGGACATGAAGCACGCGCTTGTGCCGCGCCGTCGCCCCTCGCAGACCCGACATGCCTCGCCTACGATCCGATGGAGTCAGCATGGCAAAACACCGCATCTACACGACGAGCTTCGCGAGCGTGTACCGATTGTACGTCGCGAAGGCCGAGAAGAAGGGACGCACCAAGGCAGAGGTCGATCAGGTGATCTGCTGGTTGACGGGCTATGGCCAAAACGAGCTTGAGACCCGGTTGGAACGTCAGACGGACTTCGAGACCTTCTTCGCGCAGGCGCCTGCGATGAATCCCGCGCGGACCTTGATCAAGGGCATGATCTGCGGCGTCCGCGTGGAGGATGTCGAGGAACCGACGATGCGGGAGATCCGCTACCTGGACAAGCTGGTCGATGAGCTGGCGCGGGGAAAGGCAATGGACAAGATCCTGCGCAAGGCATGATCGCGACCCGCGACGCGATCTTCCTCAGTCCTGCTCCTGCCCTGGCGCCTGCCGCAGCATGAAATGGCCGAAGGCGGTGGCGATCGGCTTCGTCGCATCGTCCTGCCAGGCGCGGGCCTCGAAGGCGACGACGCGGCGGCCCTGCTTGACGATCGACGCCGATGCGACGGTGTCGAGCGCGCGCCCCGACCTCAGATAGTTGATGGTGAGGCCGACCGGCTTCGGCGGCGCCGTGGCGCCGAGCTCGCGCATCACGGTGACGATCGCCGCGGTTTCGAGAAACGCGCCGGTCATGCCGCCATGGATCGCAGGCAGCACGGGATTGCCGATGATCCGGTGCGAGAACGGCATCACCAGCGTGTCGTTCTCGGCGAAGCGGATGCCGAGGCAGCGCGCGAACGGACTGGTGGGAAACGGCCCCATCGGATCGTCCGGTGCGTCGAGCGGCGGTGGCGCGCCGTCGAAGGCCGCCCGGTCGGTCAGCATGTTGGTGCGGTTGGCGCCAATCATGAAGCAGGCGGTCGCGGTGGCGACCGGTGCGGTCTCCTCCTCCTGATAGGCGGTGGCGCGCACGAACGCGATCGAGCGGGTGACGCGGAAGCATACCGCATGGGCCTTGATGTCGAGACCGGGGGTTGCCGGCTTCTGATAGTCGATGCGCAGATCGAGCGTGGCGATCGCCCGGCTGCCGTCGAGCGCGAGTTGCACCGCCATGCCACAGCTCTCGTCGAGCATCGCGGTGACGACGCCGCCATGGATGACGCCGGTCTCGCTGTCGCCGACGAACACCGGACGATAGGGCAAGGTCGACCAGGCCTCACCGGGCGCGAAGCGATCCATCCTGAGCCCGCTGATATGGCCATAGACCGAGCGGCGCTGCCTGATGGCCTCGGCGAGCTCGTCGAATGCCGGCGGTGTGGCGATGGGCGGAATGTTGGACATGCGCGATTTAGATCACGATCCCGAGGACGCACGAAGCCTTTTCCGACGGATTCGAATTGTGTGCCGGCGATCCAGGCCGGATCATCGCCGTCCTGCATCCGCACGATTGAGCGCCGCCGATCGTGCTCACGACTCAAGGCTGCGAGCCTGCATTCCCGCAAAACTACGTGGATGAAATGTTCCGCCGGCGCGGCGCGCTTAGAACATTGGCAACCTTAATATGATCATAATTGCTGCCATCAAATCCCGGAGACCTGTCGATGCGCAGACCCACCAAGACGCCGGACGCCCCGCCGAGCAGCGGCACGGCCTCTCTACGAATTGTCCTGAGCCTGGCGCTCGCAGCCAGCGCCGGTGCGATGTGGTGGAGCAGCGGCGGCGCCAACAGCTTCTCCTTCGGGACCGGAGCGCCTTCGCTCGAGACCCGCGTCGCCGCCCTGACATCGGAGCTGACGCAGCTCAAGGCCGAGACCGCCCAGTTGCGCGACCGCCAGAGCGACACCTCCGGCGAGCTTCTGCAATTGCGCGCCAGCCTCACCACGGCCGAAACGGGCCTGGCCGCCTTGCGCACCACCGCCGACGAGACCGAGGCGCGCCGCCGCGATACGGCCGACAAGATCGAGTCCGATCTCGCGCTGCTGAAGCGCCAGACGATCCGCCTCCGCGGCGCCCAGGAAGATGCGGCGACCGAGCTGAGCGGGCTGCGCACCGCGGCCGCGAACAGCGACGTCACCATCGAGCAGCTCCGGACCTCCACCGGCGAGATGCGTCAGCAGTTGGCACGCATCGAGACCGCCCGCGAGGCGACCAGCTCGATCTCCCGCAGGCCTCACCGTGTCAGGCGCGTGGCGCGCGCGACCGAAGCGCAGCAGCACGAGCCGCAGCCTTTCCTGATGCAGTGGCCCGGCGTCATCCCCGCAGGTCGCAACTGATTTGAAGTGCCATCCGGCCTGACCCGCGAACCCAGTCGGGCATCAGGCCGGCTGGTCACCACCAGCCCGGCTGCAGCGGCCGGTAATAGGTCGGAGGCGGACCGCGACGGCGCGGCGCCGCGACGGGCTGGCCATCCCAGCTGCGCTGGAAGAAGCTGCCGAAGCCATCGTCATATTCGTCGCCGCTGGCAACGTCGACATTGGTCGTCGGCCGGCGCGTGATGAAGCCGCCCTGCGGCTGGTTGCTCAGCACCGCGACGAACTCGGTCCGATAATTGGTCTCGCTCGACAGCGGCTCGTCCGAGACGATGATCGAGGAGCGCGGCACGGCCGTCGGCGCGATCCGGGCGAGCACGTCCTTCGGAATGGTGATGCGGTCGAGCGCGTCCTTGGCGGTGTCGCCGTCGTCGATGGTCACCGCCGTCCAGCGCAGCCCCGCGCCGTTCTGTGCCACTGCGGTGAACACATGCGTCCCAATCGGCCGGTCGGGATCGCGGATGGTCACCGGCGCCTCGATCGAGGTGTCGAACACCTCGCCGCCGCCATCGGGGGCCGGCTTGTGCGTGTTGCGCCTGACATAGAGCATCTGCGTGGAACGGCTGATATAGACCGAGACCGGCTCGGTCGCGAGCCTGGCGTCCGTCGCAGCCTTGCTCGTATCGGCCTTCCTGGCCGCAGCCGCCTTGGCGGCATCCTTGGTCGAGGTCGCCGCAGCGAGCTTCGCGGTCGCGTCCGACTTGGCGGCCTCGAGCTGCGCCGCCGCGTCGGTCGCCTTGGCGGCGGCCTTCTGCTTCGCATCCTCGGCCAGCGTCCTCGCCTGATCGGTCTTGGCGGCGGCCAGCTTCCTGTCGGCGAATTTGAACTCGGCCTCGCTGCGCACCTTGGCCTGCTCCAGCTTGCGCAAGGACGCCTTCAGAGCCTTGGCCTCGCGCTCGGCCGCGACAGCCGCCGCCTTGGCCTCGTCGGCGAGCCTGGCGGCGTCCTCGGCTTCGCGGCCGAGCGTCGCGGCGCGCGAGGGCACCGCGGCGAGCGCCTCTGCGGTCGGCACGAACAAGGCGGGATGGGAGAACTCGACCGGCGCCGGGTCACCGGGCGCGATGATCACCCGCATGCCGATCCAGGTCCGGTCGAACAGCTTCTCGGCAAAACCATAGGGCATGCGGACGCAGCCATGCGAGGCGGCATAGCCGGGCAGCGGCCCGCCATGCAGCGCCACCCCGTTCCAGGTGATGCGCTGCATGTTCGGCATCCAGGCGTCGTCATAGAGCGTCGAGCGGTGGTCCTTGTCCTTTTCCAGCACGGCGAACACGCCGGCCGGCGTCTCGCGGCCGGAGACGCCGGTCGACACTGGCGCCCGCCAGATCCAGCCGTCGGCGTCGTAGAACGTCACCTTCTGGGCCTTGATCGATACGATCGCCATGATCGGATCGCCATGCGCGCGCGGCGCCGTCGCTTCGGTCGCCGGCGCGGGGCGCGCCTGCCGCGCGTTGGCCGCGGAGCTGGGCATCGCCAGTGCCGCCAAGGCCGCAAGGGTCATCAAGACCGGTCCGCGACGCCGCATCGCTGCAAGGTTCTGAGCCGCCGTGGATCGTGTCACCATGCCTTGTCCCGATTCGTCATTGCTGTTCCGCCCGCGCCGGCGCGATCGGCGCAGGACGATCTATACGCTCGATCAAGTCTTGGGGTGAAGTGAGGCGAAGAAGCGTCCCCGAATCACGAGGCCCTCGCCGCAATTGTGTCAGGCTCAGGCAACAAATTAGACTCAAAGCACGCCGGTCTGCCTCTCATCGCTGGAACCCAACCCTCATCCAATCACCCGCCGGTTGCCCATCGCTTAACGCCGAGCAGGCCGACGGGGTCCGTCGCAGAGGTCCCCTAGCAATTCGCCGACCACAAGGCGCTCGCGTTCCTGAAGCCCGATGCACGAGCGCCGAGCGTCACGGGAGATCGACCTCAAACCTGCTTCTCGAAGAACAGATCCGGATACGGATCGTCGTTGAAGCGGTCGATCTCGGTCCAGCCGGTGCGGCGATAGAGCTGGACGGCCTCGGTCAGCGCGCTGTTGCTGTCGAGGCGGAGCGTCGTGATCGAGAGCTTTCGCGCGGCGTCCTCGGCCGCATCCATCAGCCGCCGGCCGAGGCCAAGCCCGCGCGCCGCGGGCGCGACCCACAGCCGCTTGATCTCGGCGACATCGCCGCCGCTGCCCTTCAGCCCGACGCAGCCGAGCGGCAGGCCGTCGGACAGCGCGACGAAGAAGGCCCCGCGCGGGGCCGCCATGTCGGAGGCATCGGGATCGCGCGACAGCGAAACGTCGAATCCGCGTTCGAACCGTCTCGACAGCTCGGCGTAGTACTCGCCGAGGCAATAGCGCGATTGCTCGCCGCGCGGATCAGCCTCGTCGATGGCGATGCGGCTGCGTCCGAGCGCGGCCGCGACCAGGTCCATCGCCGCCAAGAGCGCCTCGGGCTGCCCGTGACGCGCCAGCATCGATTCGGCCTGGGCGTTGGAGAGCGTCTCATAGGCCTCGAATTCGCGCCGCCCGGCGGCCGTGAGCCTGGCGATGCGGCGGCGTGCGTCGTCGGGATGCGGCCTGGTCGTCACCAGCCCCTCCTCCTCCAGGCTGCGCAGCAGCCGGCTCATCAGCCCGGAATCGAGCGCGAGATAGTCGCGCAGATCGGCGACGTCGCTGCGGCCATGGCCGATCGCATTGAGCACGCGGGCCGCCCCGAGCGGCCGCCCGCGCCCGAGAAACGAGGTGTCGAGCGCGCCAACCTCCGAGGTGACGGCGCGGTTGAAGCGGCGGACGCGAGAGATGGGGTCGAGCATGATGTCTGACTTTAGTCAGATATATCCCTCTGTCAATCGTCCGGGCCCGTGTTGCCCGCACTGTCATCATCCGCCACCGGGTCTCGCCTTCGGCGAGCCCAATGACAGGCTCCGGCGGATGATCCAGCACGCCGCGGCGTCTCGATTGCCCACGACCGTCTCTGGAATACTGGATCGTCCGCCGTCGCGGACGATGACAGTGTGGTGGAGGCGATCAGCAGCGTCTTCGTGGAGCGAGACAACGCAAACGCAGGCCGTCTTTGGTGCCCGCTCCACGCGACAAAAGCATCCCCAAACAAAAAGGGCGGCCCAGCCGCCGGCCGAAGCCGGTTGCCGGACCGCCAGGTTTTCCCCGGGAGGAACTCAGTTCAGGAGCTTGGCGACGTTGTCCTTGGTGACGAGGTCGAGGCCGGTGTAGATCACGTCCGGCACCTTCTCGCCCTTCTTGATCGCGAGCAGCGTGTCCATCGCCTTCTCGCCCATCTCGAACGGACGCTGGCCGGTCAGCGCGTTGGAATAGCCGTCACGCAGCAGTTCGAGCTGCATCTTGAGCGTGTCGGCGACGACGAGGGTCAGCTTGCCGGCGTCGATGTCCTTGCGGTTCTTGTTGACGAAGGCCTTGTAGCCCTCGGGCGCGAACATCGGCCAGCCGCCGATCGGCACGATCGCGCCGAGATCCGGCGTCGCGGTGCGCAGATCGGCCATCTGCTGGACGGCGAGCGCGGGATCGTCGTTGCAGAAGGTCGGCGAGCCCGCCACCTCCGTCCACTTCGAGCCCTTGAGCGCCTCACGCACGCCATCGACGCGCTCGGCAAGGTTCTTGGCGCCGGGGCCGCCGGAGACGACGGCATATTTGCCGCCGTCGGGTCGGAGCTGCAGCAGCTGCTTGCCGAGCGCCAGCCCGAAATCCTTGTTGTTGGTGCCGATATAAGCGATGCGCTTGGAGCCCGGCGCATCGGCATCGAAGGTGATCACCGGAATGCCGGCGGCGGTCGCCGCCTCGATCGACTTCGTCATCGCGGCGACGTCGGCGACCGAGATCGCCAGGCCATCGACCTTCTGCGTGACGAAGTCCTGGATGATCTGCGCCTGCGTGGCCGGCTCGTGCTCGACCGGACCCTTGTAGATGCACTCGACATTACCGAGCTCCTTGGCGCGCTTCAGGCAGCCGTCCCGCGCGACGTCGAAGAAGGGGTTGTTCATCGCCTTCGGCACGATGGCGAAGCGGTATTTGGTCTCGGCCTGCGCCGGGGCCAGCATGATCGCGAGCGACGCGACCGCATAGAGCAGCTTCTTCATGGGTTTCCCTCCTCCATGTCTATCCCTGATGATTGTCTGTTCCGGGTGAGGATAGACGCGCTTGTCATCCCGGCCAGTATTCGTCACAGCAGGCGTGCGCGGATGCGATCCACCAGCACGGCGGCGATGATGATCACGCCGACCAGCGTCTGCTGCCAGTAGGAGTTGACCTGCGCCAGCACCAAGCCGTTCCTGATCACTTCGAGCAGCACGCAGCCGACGATGGCGCCGAGCGGTCCGCCGAGACCGCCGGCGAGGTTGGCGCCGCCGATCACGGCCGCCGCGATCACGTTGAGCTCGTAGGACGTCGCCATGTTGGCGGGCGCGGAGCCGAGCCAGCCGGAGATGATGATGCCCTGCAGGCCGGCGGCGAGCGCGCCGATCACATAGACCTCGATCTTCACGCGGGGCACCGAGACGCCGGTCAGCTCCGCCGCCTTCTCGTTGCCACCGATCGCGAACACGTGGCGGCCGAACGCGGTGTGGTGCAGCACCAGCGCCATCACCAGCGCCAACGCAATCAGATAGATGAAGGGCGCCGGCACGCCGTAGACATCGCCCTGCGTCAACGCATAGAAATAATCGGCGTCGGGGCCGCCGGGGAAGCTGCCCTTGCCGTTCGAGATCACGTAGCTGAGACCGCGCACGATCGACAGCATGCCGAGCGTGGTCACGAACGGCGACAGCCCGAGCAAGGCGATGCAGACGCCGTTGATCAGGCCGACGACGAGCGAGACCGCAAGGCCTGCCAGCACCGAGACGATCAGGATCAGGCCGGGCACGTTGGCGACCACGGTCTTGCCGTCCGCGGCGACATGCACGAACAGCGATGACAGCGGCATCCCCGGTGTCGACAGCGTCGTCATCACCATCGAGGTGATCATCGCCGCGAAGCACATCATCGAGCCGACCGACAGGTCGATGCCGCCGGTGATGATCACGAAGGTGATGCCGAGCGTCGCAATGGCGATGAAGGAGAAGTTCTTGGCGACGTTCTGCAGATTGCCCTCGGTCAGGAAATAGGGACTGGCGAAGCTCATCACGATGATGAGGGCGATGAGCGCCAGCGTGACATAAGCGGTCTGCGAGGCGAACACGCCACGGTGCCACCATCTGATGGCGCCGACATTGGTGAAGGTGACTTCGGTGCCGGCGGAGCGGGTCTCGGATGGAACGGACATCACGCCGCCTCCTTGGCGCCGGTGATCAGCGCAGTCACTTCCTCGGGGCTGGTCTCGCCGACCGGCTTGTCGGCCTTCTTCTCGCCGCGACGCATCACCACGACGCGATCGCACACCGCGAAGATGTCGGGCATGCGGTGCGAGATCAGGATGACGGCGATGCCCTGCTCCTTCAGCCGATGGATCAGGCTCAGCACCTGCTCGACCTGGCGCACCGAGATCGCCGCGGTCGGCTCGTCCATCATCACGAGCTTGGCATTGGACAGCCGCGTGCGCGCGATCGCCACCGCCTGGCGCTGGCCGCCCGACATGTCCTTGACCAGATCATGCGGGCGTGTCTCCGAGCGCAGCTCGCGGAACAGCTCGAGCGCGCGCGCCTCCATGCCCTTGTGGTCGAGCAGCACCAGCGGGCCGAAATTGCGCTTCAGCTCGCGACCGAGAAACACGTTGGCGGCGGCGGTAAGGTTGTTGGCGAGCGCCAGGTCCTGGTAGACGACCTCGATGCCGACGCTGCGCGAATCCATCGGACGATGGAAATGCACCTCGCGGCCGCCGAAACGGATGGTGCCCTGGCTCGGCGGAAAATTGCCGGCGATGATGCGCACCAGGGTGGACTTGCCGGCGCCGTTGTCGCCCATCAGGCCGACGACCTCGCCGGCGTCGATCGAAAGATCGACGCCGTGCAGCGCGCGGATCGCGCCGAACTGCTTGCCGAGGCCCTTCAGCTCCAAGACCGGCTCCAAGACTGGCTGCGCGGCGGTGCTCATCACGGCTCGCTCAGCCTCATTCGTCATCGTGCGCAGGCCGCCGTCATCAGACATAGCGATTCACCACGCTTTCGAGATATTCCTGCCGGCCGGAGCGCGGCTGCGGATCGAGGCCGGTGTTGACGGCGCGGTCGGCGAGCTCGGCGAGCGAGCGGCGGCCGGCGAGGATCGCCTGCCCCTCCTCGCCGTCCCAGCCAGCGTAGCGCTGCGCGAGCGGCGCCGTCAGAGCACCGTCCTCGAGCATCTGATCGGCGGCGATCAGCGCACGCGCGCAGGCGTCCATCGAGCCGACATGGGCGTGCAGCAGATCATCCGGATCGATCGACTGCCGGCGGATCTTGGCATCGAAGTTCAGCCCGCCCGTGGTGAAGCCGCCGCCCTTGAGCATGTCGTGGAACACCAGCGCCAGCTCCGGCACGTTCATCGCGAACTGGTCGGTGTCCCAGCCGAGCAGATCGTCGCCGCGGTTGATGTCAAGCGAGCCGAACACGCCGAGCGCCTGCGCCAGCGCGATCTCGTGCTGGAACGAGTGGCCGGCGAGGATGGCGTGGTTTTGCTCGATGTTGAGCTTGACGTCGTCGAGCAGATCGTAGCGCCGCAGGAAGGCGTAGCAGGTGGCGACGTCGAAATCGTACTGATGCTTGGTCGGCTCCTTCGGCTTCGGCTCGATCAGCAGCGGCCCCTTGAAGCCGATCTTGTGCTTGTGCTCGACCACCAGCGAGACGAACCGGCCGAGCTGGTCGAGCTCGCGCTTCATGTCGGTGTTGAGCAAGGTCTCATAGCCCTCGCGGCCACCCCACAGCACGTAGTTCTGCCCGCCGAGGCGGTGCGTCACTTCGAGCGCGGCGCGGACCTGCCCCGCCGCATAAGTGAAGACATCCGGGTCCGGATTGGTCGCGGCGCCCGCCATGTAGCGGCGGTGCGAGAACAGGTTGGCCGTGCCCCACAGCAGCCGCACTTTCGCACTCGCCATCTTCTGCTCGAACAGGTCGGCGATGGCGTTGAGATTGGCGACCGACTCCTTCAGCGTCGCGCCTTCCGGCGCGGCGTCGACGTCGTGGAAGGTGAAGAACGGCACGTCGAGCAGCCGGAACAATTCGAACGCGACGTCGGCCTTGGCACGCGCCATCGCCATCGCATCATCGCCATGCTGCCACGGCCGCAGGAAGGTCTCGCCGCCGAACGGATCGCCGCCCGGCCAACAGAACGAATGCCAGTAGCAGACCGCGAAGCGCAGATGATCCTCCATCCGCTTGCCCCGGATGACGCGATCCTTGTCGTACCAGCGGAACGACAGCGGGCTGCGCGACTCGGGCCCGCCATAGGTGACGGTTGCGCCGGTCTGGAAGAAGGGAGCCTGAACGTTCACGAGGGTTTACTCCTTGAGAGCGGGATAGAGCTTGCGCCATTGCGCGTAGGCGGCGTCGTATGCCGCGCGCTGCGTGGCGCGGGGTTCGAAACTCTGCAGCCGCTGCGGCTTGCGGCAGACATCGGCCGGTGCTGCGCCGGTCGCGGCGAGACGGCCGAGCCGCGCGGCACCGATGGCGGCGCCGACCTCACCCTCCTCGACCCGGTGCACGGTGACGCCGAGCACGTCGGCCATGATCTGCGCCCACAACAAGGAGCGCGAGCCGCCGCCGACCAGATCGAGCTCTTTGATCGGCTGCGCGCTACGCGCGAGCGCGGCGAACATGTCGCGTGAGGCAAACGCCACGCCCTCAAGCACTGCCTGCACGAGATCACCACGGCCAGCGGCGCTGCGCAGGCCGACGAAGGCGCCGGCGGCATGGGCATCGTTGTGCGGGGTGCGCTCGCCGTCGAGATAAGGCAGGAACTGCACCGGGCTCGGACGTTCGACGCGCGTGCCGAGCGGCGCCAGCAGCGCGGCTTCCGGCGTCTCGAGAATGCGCGCCAGCCACGCCAGCGAGGCCGCGGCCGACAGCATCACGCCCATCTGATGCCACAGCCCGCCGAGCGCATGGCAGAACGCATGCACGGCCGCTTCCGGCGCCGGCGCGAAGCGGTCGGTCACCCGGAACAGCACGCCTGACGTGCCGAGCGACAGGAAGGCATCGCCAGGCCGGATGGCGCCGAGTCCGATTGCGCTCGCCGCGTTGTCGCCGGCGCCCCCTGCGATCACGACATCAGCGCCCATGCCCCAGCGCCGCGCCAGCTCGGGCGACAACACGGCGCTGCGCTCATTGCCCTCGACCAGGCGCGGCATGTGATCGAGACCGAGCCCGGTCGCCGCCAGCAGTTTCTCCGACCAGCGCCGCGCGCCGACGTCGAGCCACAGGGTGCCCGCCGCATCCGACATGTCCTCGACCATCTCGCCGGACAGCCGATAGCGCACATAGGCCTTCGGCAGCAGCACCGTCGCGACCTCTGCAAAGATCTTCGACTCGTGCTTCGCCACCCAGACGAGCTTCGGCGCGGTGAAGCCGGGCATCGCGAGATTGCCGGCGATCGTGTGCAATTCGGGGCAGCGGCGTTCGAGCTCGGCGCATTCGGCTTGCGAGCGGCCGTCATTCCACAGGATCGCGGGACGCAGCGGCCGGCCGTCGCGACCAAGCAAGGTCGCGCCGTGCATCTGGCCGGACAAGCCGATGCCGCGCACCGCTGACGTCTCACGCGGACGCTCACGCGCGAGATCATCCACCGCGCCGATGACGGCCTCGACCCAGTGATCCGGATTCTGCTCGGACCACAGCGGCTGCGGATGCGACAGCGACAGCGGACGCGAGGCGTTCGCGATCAGCGCGCCCGTCTCGTCCTCCAGCACGGCCTTCACGCCGGATGTGCCGACATCCAGTCCGAGAAACACGACTCCACTCCTCCCACACGGACCGCCAGGCGCCTCGGCGATCTGCGTCGCCTCGAAACCAGCGCCTCGGTCGTTTCTCATTCCGTGTTCGGGCCGACCGCGTCACCGCGGCCACCCGCTCACGGCAGATTGTCCCGCATCACGATGTCGATGCGGATCGTCTCCTGTTCGCTCAGGATCGGCTCGCCGCGCGCCAGCGCCAGGAGCACGCGCACCGCGGAGCGCGCCTCGTGTCCCGGGTTCTGCGAAATCGCCGCATCCATCACGCCGTTCAACAGCAGCTTGCGCGTCAGCGCCGTCACGTCATGGCCGACGAACACGATGTCATCGGCCCGCCCCGACTCGGTCAGCGCCTTGGCGACGCCGGCCGTGCCAGCGCCGACATTGTAGAGCCCGACGATGTCGCGATACTCGGTCAGCAGCTCGCGCATGAGGTGCTCTGAGCGATCGTCCACATCATGCCCCTCAGCAACCGGCAAAACCTCAAGTTGCCGAAACTCCGCCGCCAGAACCTGGCCGAAGCCGAAGATGCGCTCGGCATGATCGCGCAGGCCTTGCGAGCCGGCCATGATCGCGACCCGCCCCGCCCTGCCGCCGGCGAAGCGTCCGACCAGCGCACCCGCGGTGCGGCCAGCGGCGATGTTGTCGATGCCGACATAATGATGCCGCCGCGACGACGGCACGTCGGAGACCAGAGTCACGACCTTGGCGCCGGACTCGACGAGATCATTGATCGCGGCGCGCACGCTCGGATGGTCGAGCGCCACCACCGCCGCACCGTCTACGCGACCGACCAGATCTTCGAGCTTGCCGGCCAGCACAGCCGGATCGAACACGTCCGTCGTGACGACATCGACCGAGAGCCGGCGCGCGGCCATCCAGCTCGCCAACTCGCCGAGATGCGCCTGAATCTGCTGCATGAAGGGATTGGCACCGGACGGCATCACGAAGGCAAAGCGCCGCGAGCGGGCACGGGCGAGTTCGGAGGCCGCCGCATGCGGCTGAAACGCGCTGCGCGCCATCGCATCCTTGACGCGCCGCACCGTGTCCGGGCGCACGCCCGGCCGGTTGTGCAGCACGCGGTCGACGGTGGCGAGGCTCACGCCCGCCTGCCGCGCAATATCCCGCAATGTCAGCGGCGCGTTCATGATCCTCCCCTTTGGGTTGAGGACCATAGCGCGGTTTTTGAGGTGCGCAACTCATTTTTCAGGGCGCGCGGGGAGGCCGACAGACTTTAGCAGTTGGCGCTAATCCAACAGCGCGCCCCGATCATCTGTCCCCCGATCTCGAGCTGAGCGAAGTTGCACCAGCGAAACACGGCGTCATCCTCCAAGCGGCCGCGGAGCGGTGACGGGGCTGACGGTCGCGTGTTCGATCAAGATGCTGCATCCTGCTCATGGGGCTCGCGGGCAGCCGACGTTCCTGCGCGGCATTGAACGCGATCTGCCCGGCCCCCTTCGAAAATTTTCCGCTTTTCAGAAAATTTCTCTTTCGTCTTATCGGAAGATGTGCTTATCTCCGGCCATCCCGCCTCAACGAGAGGGGCGTTGCGCGCGATCGTCACGACACGCGAGGCGGGGATGCGGTGGCCGCGAGAGTTCGAGAGCAGGCTCGCGAGAGCATGCGGACGAGCGATCTCTTGCGGACGTGAAGTCGCAGCGTCCTGACACCCCGATGCTGGTGTTTCGTTCGCGACGGCGCTCGAGGCGCCGCGCGGATCATGGTGGCCAGAAAGCCCGGCGCACCAGGGAGACTGCGTATAAGCGTGAGACTGCCGCGCAGGGAATGCCGGAGTGTTCGGCTGCACCTGTGGTACCTGCCGCCTGCACTTTCTTACGCAGGCGGGCCATGGGTGAGGCCTTCACCCGGCATTCCCTGCGCCCTCTCGATTATGGGAGGGGCGAGTTGATCGCAGACCTCGGGCATCATGTGCCGCGAGACCGCGTTGCCACGTCCTGCCTGCGCTGTTTGAGACGTGAATCCGATCTATCCCAACCGTCGTCCCGGGCAAGCCGTGAGGCGCGAAGCGCGTCACGGCGCCGACCCGGGACCCACACTCCGCGGCAGTCATGATGGGCACAAAGCCAATCGCCAGCCTGCCTCAAACCGCTCCCTGGGGGTATGGGTCCCGGCGTTCGCCGGGACGACAGCGAGGCGACTGATGCGTGGTGCCATCAAGCAGCGCAGGCGAAACGCGTCGCGTTGACCTCGCTCAGAACGGCAGTCCGACATAGTTCTCCGCCAGCGACCGCTGCGCGGCCTCCGACGAGAACAGATAAGCGAGCTCGGTGTCCTGCAGTCTGTCGTCGTAGGACAACCGGTCGGGGAAACGATGCAAGAGCGTCGTCATCCACCAGGAGAAGCGCTGCGCCTTCCAGATCCGCGCCAGCGCCCGCTGCGAATAGCCGTCGATGCCGCGGTCGTCGCCCTTTTTGTAGTGATCGAGCAGCGCATGATAGAGATAGTAGATGTCGGACGCAGCCGAGTTCAGCCCGCGCGCACCGGTCGGCGGCACGATGTGGGCGGCGTCGCCGGCGAGGAACAGCCGGCCGTAGCGCATCGGCTCGGCGACGAAGCTGCGCAGCGGCGCGATGCTCTTCTCGATCGAGGGCCCCGTGATCAGCTTGGCCGCGATCTCCGCCGGCAGCCGGCGCTTCAGCTCCTCCCAGAACGCATCGTCGCTCCAGTCCTCGACCTTGTCGGTGAGCGGCACCTGGACATAGTAGCGGCTCAGCACCTGCGAGCGCAGCGAGCACAGCGCGAAGCCCCGCTCGTGCTTGGCATAGATCAATTCCGGCGACACGGGCTTGGTGCGCGACAGCACGCCGAGCCAGCCGAACGGATACACCCGCTCGTATTCCGTCAGCTTGTCGTGCGGGATCGATTTGCGGCTGACGCCGTGGAAGCCGTCGGCGCCGATGATGTAGTCGCAGTCGATGCGGACGACCTCTTCGTCCTGACGGTAGGTGACGTAAGGCTTGTCGGAGGCGATGTCGTGCGGCGTCACGTCGGTCGCGTTGTGCACGACCTTGCCGCCGAGCTTGTCGCGGGCCTCGTAGAGATCGCGCGTCAGCTCGGTCTGGCCGTAGACCATCACCGAGTTGCCGCCGGAATATTTGTGCAGGTCGACGCGGTCGAGCTTGCCGTCATGGGCGATGTAGAAGCCGTGATGAATCTCGCCCTCGCGGTCCATGCGCTCGCCGCACTGCGCCTCGCGCATCAGCTCGGCAAAGCCGTGCTCGAGCACGCCAGCGCGGATGCGCGACAGCACGTAGTCGCGGCTGGATTTCTCCAGGATGATCGTATCGATGCCCTGCAGGTGCAGGAGCTGCGACAGCATCAGGCCCGACGGGCCTCCGCCGATGATGCAGACTTGGACTTTCATGGGCGTGTTCTCCCGGATTCGTAGACGCAGGCTTGTTGGGTATGCTTTTCAATCGCTGATTTTAGCAAGGAATGTGCTGGGATCACTTGGATGGACGCGGCATTCTCTTGCACTTTTCCGACACCATGCCGCGATGCAAAACGAATGCGAAGGTGGTATCGGGCGGCGCCGATCACCCTTACGGCGGCGCCGCGCCGTCCCCCACCCCCATCGCACGGCGATAGTCGCGCGGGCTCGCCCCGGTGTGCCGCTTGAAGAAGCGGCAGAAATAGGCCGGGTCCTTGAAGCCGAGCTCGAACGCCAGCTTCGACACCGGCGCTGCAATATAGGTGAGCCGCCGGCACGCCTCGCGCGCCAGCCGCGCATGCACGATGTCGAGCGCGGACTGGCCGGTCTCGGCCCGCGTCAACCGATTGAGCCGCTCCGGCGTCATGCCGAGCTCGTCGGCGTAGCGCGCCACCGACCAGTGATCGCGGTGATGCGCCTCGACCAGCACGATGAAGCGGGTGAACAGCGCCGCGTGCCCGCTGCCGCGCCGCGCGCCTTGCGACTGCCGCGCGCTCTGCTGCGCCAGCCGCCACACGATCGAGCGACCGAGCCAATGCGGCACCGGCGAGGCCGCGGAATCGGCGGCGGCGAACTCGTCGGCGAGGTCGACGAACAGCGCGGCGATGCGCCGCGTCGCGACCGCCTGCGCATCGAGATGCAGGATCTGCGCGGTTGCGAACAGGTCGCGCAGCGCCTCGCCGGTCGCCGGGACGTCGCCCTCCACCACCGCCCGCGGATTGAACGTCAGCACATAGCCGTCGGTGTCGCGCGAGAAGCGGAAGGCATGGACCACGCCGGGCGGAATGATCACGGTGACCGGGCCGGTGCAGCGTTCGCGGCTTTCGTCCAAGGCGATCTCGGCCGGACCGGAGGCGACCCAGAGGATCTGGTGCAGGCCCTGGTGCGTATGCGCCTCGATCTCCCAGCGATAGAGCTTGCTGCGCACCTGGATCGGCTCGACATGCAGCATGTCCGGCTGCGCGGCCGACGCTTCGCCGTAGAGCGCGAACGCGGGGATCGACGGCTTGGTGCGAAAGCGGGGCATGAGCGAGAGCTAACCCTGAATGTCGGAAAAGTACAAGTCTTGGCCGGCTTTCGTGTCTCACGCCGCGGCCACGGCTCGGCTAGATCAGTGAAAAGAACAACAACGACCACACTCAATGGAGAGGAGGCCCAACATGTTCGCGTTCGACCCGTATTCGCCTGCGGTCGATGCCGACCCGTTCCCATTCTACAAGACGCTGCGCGACGAGCACCCATGCTTCTGGAGCCCGCAGGCCCAGGTGTGGATTCTGTCGCGCTATGCCGATGTGGCGGCGGCCGGAACGAACTGGCAGACCTATTCGTCGGCCAAGGGCAACCTGATGACCGAGCTGCCGAACCGTGCCGGCGCGACGCTCGGCACCACCGACCCGCCGCGCCACGACCGGCTGCGCGGCCTCGTCCAGCATGCCTTCATGAAGCGCAATCTGGAAAGCCTGTCAGGCCCGATCCGCGACATCGCGCGCGACTGCGCCGAGGCGCTGCGCGGCCAGGACCGGTTCGACTTCATCGAGGCGTTCTCCTCGAAATTCACTGTGCGCGTGCTGTTCGCCGCGCTCGGCCTGCCGCTCGGCGACGAGCAGACTGTGCGCGACAAGGCGGTGCTGATGGTGCAGAGCGATCCGGTGAGCCGCGCCAAGGGACCGCAGCACCTCGCAGCCTACAACTGGATGCAGGACTATGCAGCCGGCATCATCGCAGAGCGCCGCGCTCGGCCGCAGAACGACCTGATCTCGCATTTCAGCATGGCCGAGATCGACGGCGACAAGCTCGACGAGCGCGAGGTGCTGCTGACGACGACAACGCTGATCATGGCCGGCATCGAGTCGCTCGGCGGTTTCATGACGATGCTGGCTTACAATCTCGCCGATCACGCCGAGGCGCGCCGGGCCGTCGTCGCCAATCCCGACCTGATGGCGGACGCCGTGGAAGAGTCGCTGCGCTTCAACACCTCGGCGCAGCGCTTCCGCCGCTGCCTGCAGAAGGACGTCACCTTGCACGGCCAGACCATGCGCGAGGGCGATTTCGTCTGCCTCGCCTACGGCTCCGCCAACCGCGACGAGCGGCAGTTTCCCAATCCGGATGTCTACGACATCGCGCGGAAACCGCGCGGCCATCTCGGTTTCGGCGGCGGCGTGCACGCCTGTCTGGGATCGGCGATCGCGCGCATGGCGATCAGGATCGCGTTCGACGAGCTGCACAAGGTCGTGCCGGACTATCGCCGCACCCAGGAGCAATTGCCCTGGATGCCGTCCTCGACCTTCCGCAGCCCGATGTATCTCGAGCTGACGGTGCATTAGTCCGTCGCAAGGACGGGATGGCAGGCTCGAGCTCGCGCCTCGCTGACGGTACGCCCCCTCGCCCCGCTTGCGCCGGGCGAGGGGCACCAACGGGTCGACAAGAGCTTACACCAGCGCGCCGAGATCCGCCGCGCTGAAGCCCTTCAGGCCCGCCTTGTCGCCGGACTTGATCTTCGCGACCCATTCGGCATCGCTGATCAGCGCGCGGCCGACCGCAATGAGGTCGAACTCCTCCTTGGCCATGCGCTCCAGCAGCGCGTCGAGATCGGCCGTCGTCGACGGCTTGCCGGCAAACGCCGAGAAGAATTCATCGGACAGGCCGACCGAGCCGACGCTGATGGTCGCAGCCCCCGTGATCTTCTTGGCCCAGCCGGCAAAGTTCAGGCCCTTCTCGCCGTCCACGTCCGGGAATTCCGGCTCCCAGAAACGGCGCTGCGAGCAGTGCAGGATGTCGACGCCGGCCGCGACCAGCGGCTGCAGCCAGTCGGCCATCAGCGCCGGCGTCTCTGCGAGGCGCGCCGCATAGTCCTGCTGCTTCCACTGGCTGACGCGCAGGATGATCGGGAAATCGGGACCCACCGCCTTGCGGATCGCGGCGACGACCTCGCCAGCGAAGCGCGAGCGCTCCTTGATGGTGGCGCCACCATAGCGGTCCTCGCGCTTGTTGGTGCCGGACCAGAAGAACTCATCGATCAGATAGCCGTGCGCACCGTGGATCTCGACGGTGTCGAAGCCGACCCGCTTGGCATCGGCCGCGGCTTGCGCGAAGGCGGCAACGGTGTCGGCAATGTCGTTCTCGCTCATCGCGTTGCCGCGCGGCTTGCCCGGCGCAACCAGCCCGGACGGGCTCTCGACCGGCGCATCGGGCTCCCAGCGGCTCATGCCCCTGGTCGAGCCTGTGTGCCAGATCTGTGGCGCGATGCGGCCGCCGGCGGCGTGCACGGCCGTGGCGATGCTCTGCCAGCCGGCCAGCGCGGCATCGCCGTGGAAGAAGGGAATATTGGGCTCGTTGCGCGAGGCCGGGCGGTTGACGACCGTGCCCTCGGTGAGGATCAGCCCCACGCCACCTTCGGCGCGGCGGCGGTAATAAGCGGCGTTGGCCTCGCCGGGAATGCCGTTCGGCGCCGCATTGCGGGTCATCGGCGCCATGACGATGCGGTTCTTCAGCTCCAGCGTCTTCAGGCGGAAGGGACGAAACAGCACGCTGGTATCGAGGTCGGACATTCAGGGGGCTCCATTGCGTTCGGAACCGCTCCAGTATACTTCGTAAACCTGAAGTCAATCAGGCACCCAAAGTCGCTCAGGTATATCCGAGGAAACCGCTGTCGTGACCGCCACGTCGACATCAGAGACCGCCCCGCTCCGCTGCAAGCCGCAGCACTTCTCGTCGGAATGCCCGAGCCGGGTGCTGATCGACCAGATCGCCGACAAATGGTCGATGATGGTGCTGGCGGTGCTCGACTCCGGACCGCTGCGCTTCAACGCGATCAAGAAGCAGCTCGAGGGCGTCACCCAGAAGGCGCTGACGCAGTGCCTGCGCCGGCTGGAGCGCAACGGCCTCGTCGCCCGCGAGGTGATCGCGGACTCGCCGGTCGCGGTTCAGTACGAGATCACGCCGCTCGGCCGTACCCTGCAGCCGCCGTTCCGCGCGCTCTATGCCTGGACCATCGCCAAGATGCCGGAGGTCGAGCAGGCGCGTCAGGCGTTCGACGGGCGCCGGGGCCGCTGATCCCAGGCAGCCACGGGCCGCTATTGAAATGCGACTTCGGCGAAGCTGCGCAGCTTGCGCGAATGCAGCCGCTCCGACTCCTGGTGTTTCAGGAGCTCCAGCGCCTTCAGCCCAATCTGGAGATGCTGGCCGACGCGCTGCCGGTAGAAGTCGCCCGCCATGCCGGCGAGCTTGATCTCGCCATGCAGCGGCTTGTCGGACACGCAGAGCAACGTGCCGTAAGGCACGCGGAAGCGATAGCCATTGGCCGCGATCGTTGCCGACTCCATGTCGAGCGCGATGGCGCGCGATTGCGACAGCCGCCGGATCACCGCCGGACCGCTGATCTCCCAGTTGCGATTGTCGACGCTGGCGACGGTGCCGGTGCGCATCAGCCGCTTCAGCTCGAAACCGGAAAAGCCGGTGACCGCCTCGACGGCCTCTTCCAGTGCGACCTGCACCTCCGCAAGCGCCGGGATCGGCACCCAGGGTGGCAGCTCCTGGTCCAGCACGTGATCCTCTCGGACATAGCCGTGTGCCAGCACATAGTCGCCGAGCCGCTGCGTGTTGCGAAGACCCGCACAATGGCCGACCATCAGCCACGCATGCGGCCGCAGCACCGCGATGTGGTCGGTGACGTTGCGTGCGTTCGAGGGCCCGGTGCCGATGTTGATCAGGGTAATGCCCTGGTGCCCGGGCTCGACCAGGTGAAAGGCCGGCATCTGCGGCGTGCGCGCCGGCGCCGCGCCTGTCGTGCCGCCGCCGAGCCGCGCATTGCGCGTGATGACGTTGCCCGGCTCGACGAACGTCTCGGCGGCGCCCTGCCCCGCCGCGAGCTGCTGACGGCCCCAATCCGCGAAGGCATCGACGTAGAACTGGTAGTTCGTGAAGATCACGAAGTTCTGGAAGTGGTCTGGATCGGTCCCCGTATAGTGATAGAGACGGCGCAGCGAGTAGTCGACGCGCGCGGCCCGAAACAGCGACAGCGGCTCCGGCATGCCCGGCGTCAGCTCGAGCGTGCCGTCGGCGATGGCGTCGTCCATGGTCGACAGATCCGGCACGTCGAACACGTCGCGCAAGGAGCGCGTCACCAGCGGGCTCTCGTGATGCGGCAGCGCCGTCTCGATGTTGATGTCGCGCCGATAGGCGAAATGGACCGGGATCGGCTCAGCCGACTCGCCGATCTCGACCGGTACGCCGTGGTTTTCGATCAGCAGGCGGATCTGCTGGGTCAGGTACGAGCGGAACAGGTCCGGCCGCGTGACGCTGGTCTCGTGCACGCCAGGACCCGCAACGAAGCCGTAGGCGAGACGCGAATCGAGCCGGGCGTGACTTGCGGTGGTCAGCCGCACGAAGGGATAGGTGGCGCGGATCCGTGTCGCCGGCACGACGCCGTTGGCATAGGCCTCGAAATGGCCGCGCAGGAAAGCGGTATTGCGCTCGTAGATCTCCTCGAGCCGGGCCACCGCGGCGGCCGCGTCGGTGAAGGTTTCTGTTGCCACGGGTGGCGGAGATTGGACAGTCAATGGCGATCCTTTGGGTCCGGCGGACGGTCGTCGAGGCAGACTTGCGCAATCATAGAAATCACCCCTGGCTTTGCCCAGGGGGCGGGTCACGCGATGACGCCTATGAACTGGACATTGAGCCATGATGCGCTGCATTGCGACAAGGATTTGTGGCCGAATGTTTCAATTGCCTGTGCGCGTCATTGCTCATAAGACGGTTTCACATTGGCCGGGACAGGCCGATATCTGAAAAGGGAGGTCATCGCGCAGCATGTCGCAAGCGAATGGATTCGGATTGGCCGGCGTCATCGGCATGCCCGTTACTCACTCCCGCTCCCCCACGATCCACAATTTCTGGCTCAACGCGCACGGCCTGCGCGGCGCCTATGTGCCGCTCGCGGTTCAGCCGGAGCGGCTGAAGGATGCGCTCGCAGGACTGGTGGCGCTCGGATTCCGCGGCTGCAACGTGACCATGCCGCACAAGCAGACGGCGATGCCGCTGCTCGATCGGGTGAACGAAACCGCACGCCGCATCGGCGCCGTCAACACCATTGTCGTCGAATCCGACGGCACGCTGAGCGGCTTCAACAATGACGGCAACGGCTTTGTCCAGAGCCTGCGCGACGCCAGGCCGGACTGGCGCGCCGACGAAGGCCCTATTCTTCTGCTCGGCGCCGGCGGTGCAGCGCGCGCGGTCGTTGTGGCGCTGCTTGAGAATGGCGCCCGCGACATCCGCATCAGCAACCGCACCGCCGAGAAGGCGCAGGCCATTGCGGCCGAGTTCGGGTCGGCGATCAGCACGGTGGCGTGGGACGACCGCTCGGCGGCGGTGGCCGACGTCGCGGTGCTGATCAACAGCACCGATCGCGGCATGATCGGTAAGCCGGCGCTGGAGATCGATCTGGGGCGGCTCTCAGCCAAGACGCTCGTGGCAGACCTGATCTACACGCCGCTGGAGACGCCCTTCCTCGCGGACGCGCGCGGGCGCGGCTGCACGACGGTGAACGGGCTCGGCCTGCTGCTCAACCAGGCCCGCCTCGCCTTCCAGGCCTGGTTCGGGGTGCTGCCCGACGTCACGCCCGAACTGATCAAGGCAATTCAGGCGACGTTCTGAACGTCGGTCAGAGAGGGCTCGACCATGGCACTTCCGGCAGGCCCCAGGATCGATTGCCACATCCACGCCATCGATCCCGCGCGCTTCCCCTACGCGCCGGATACGCCCTATCGTCCGACCGGCCAGGAAATTGCGCCCGCCGCGCATCTCATTCGCGTGCTCGACGTCTTCGACGTCCGGCACGCGCTGATCGTCGCGACCAATTCCGGCTATGGCTTCGACAGCCGCATCCTGCTCGACACACTCAGGCTCGGAGATGGCAGGTTCAAGGGCGTCGCGGTCGTCGAGAAGGACGTCGACATCGGGGAACTGGAGCAGTTGAAGGCCGCAGGCGTCATCGGCGTCGCCTTCAACGTGCCGTTTCATGGCACCGACTATTACCGTGACGCCGCGCCGCTGCTGGACAAGCTGACCGACCTCGATCTGTTTCTGCAGGTCCAGGTCGAGCAGGATCAACTGCTCGACTTGCTGCCGCTCATTGAAAGGTCAAAAGTCCGTCTCGTGTTCGATCACTGCGGCCGGCCTGCCGTCGAACACGGGCTGCAGCGCGCCGCCTTCCAGGCGCTGCTCGCACTCGGCCGCGAGCGTGATGCCTATGTGAAGCTATCCGGCTACTACAAGTTCGCGCGGCAGCCCTATCCCTACGCCGATACGTGGCCGTTCATCGCCGCGCTCGTCGATGCCTTCACGCTCGATCGTTGCGTCTGGGGCTCGGACTGGCCTTTCCTGCGTGCGCCTGAACGGCTCGACTACGGGCCGCTGCTGGCCGGCATCACCGCAATCTTTCCAGATCCCAACGACCAGCATCGGCTGCTATGGCGAACGCCATCGCGGCTGCTGGGCTTTGCAGAGATACCGATGAGTTCGTCACCATAAGCAAAAAACAAGGGGGAGGATATCGTGAGACATCTGGGACGACTGAGCGGCGTTGCGCTGGCCGCTTCGCTGTGGGGCTTCCATGCGCATGCCGAGAACACTGTCTACATTCCGGACGTCGTCGAGCTGTCGGGCCCAGGCGCGGTGTCGGGGACGAACTGGCGCGATGGCGTCGCGCTTGCGGTCGACGAAATCAATGCCGCTGGCGGTATTCTCGGCCGCAAGATCGCGACCGAGCATCTCGACACCCAGAGCAATCCCGGCGTCTCCCGCGCCCAGGTCCAGAAGGTGCTCGACCGCGAGCCTTACGTCGTGCTCGGTCCGATCTACTCCGGCTCGGTCAAGGTCAACATGGCGCTGACGCAGCAGGCCGAGGTGCCACAGATCGTCGGCGCCGAGGCGGCCGACATCACCACGCAGGGCAACCCCTGGATCTTCCGCACCGCCTTCGGCCAGCAGTTCAGCATGCCGAAGATCGCCAACTATCTGCACGACCAGCTGAAGGTGAAATCGGTCGCCGTGGTCTGGGTGAATAACGATTTCGGCAAAGGCGGCCGCGACAGCTTCGTCAAGGAGATGAAGACCCGCGGCATCGAGGTGGTGTCGGACATTTCGACCGAGCAGGGCCAGGTCGATTTCGGCTCGGACGTGATCAAGCTGAAGAACGTCAAGGCCGACGCGATCTTCGTCTACACCAACGAGGAAGAAAGCGCGCGTTTCCTGATCGAGGCCAAACGTCAGGGATTGTCGGTGCCGCTGTTCGGAGAGACGACGCTGCTCAGTCAGAAGGTCGTGGAGCTCGCAGGCCCCGCCGCCAACGGCGTGCGCGGCCATGTCGGCCTGAGCGCGGATGCGCCGGTCCCAGCCATCCAGGCCTTTGCGAAGAAGTTCAACGAGCGCTACCGCTACTGGCCCGACCATAACGGCATCAAAGGCTATACCGCGGTCTATCTCATCAAATACGTGACCGAGATGATCGGCAAGTTCGACGGCCACGCTTTCGGCGCCACCATGAAGGGATTGACGCTGACGCCGGACAAGGCACCGGGCATGCTGATGGAGGCAAGCTGGGACCAGAACGGCGACATCGACCGTGAGAGCTTCCTGGCCGAGATCGTCGACGGCAAGCAGAAGATTGTCGCGACGCTGCCGAAGCTGAAGCCGTCCAAGGCGCCATAAGCGGCCGCGGGGCCGCGCCTGGGAAGTCCCCTCCCCGCGCCTACCACGCGAGGAGGGATAGTGTCAGCCCTTGGCGAGCTGCTCGTCGAGATCGTGCAGCACCTGGTAGCAGGGCAGCACCTGGGCCACGGAGGCGTTGGGCTCGCGGCCCTCGCGGATCGCGGCGAAGAACTCGCGGTCCTGCAGCTCGATGCCGTTCATGGAGACATCGACCTTGGAGACGTCGATCTTCTCTTCCTTGCCGTTCACCAGATCGTCGTAGCGGGCGATGTAGGTGCCGGTGTCGCCGATGTAGCGGAAGAAAGTTCCGAGCGGGCCGTCATTGTTGAACGACAGCGACAAGGTGCAGATCGCGCCATTGGCGGTCTTGAGCTGGATCGACATGTCCATGGCAATGCCGAGGTTGGGATGAATCGGTCCCTGCACAGCATTGGCCTTCACGATCGGCGAGCCCGCCTGATAGGCGAACAGGTCGACGGTGTGCGCGGCGTGGTGCCACAAGAGGTGATCGGTCCAGCTGCGCGGCTGGCCCAGCGCGTTCATGTTGGTGCGGCGGAAGAAGTAGGTCTGCACATCCATCTGCTGGATGTGGAATTCGCCGGCCTTGATCTTCTTGTGCACCCATTGATGACTGGGGTTGAAGCGGCGGGTGTGGCCGCACATCGCGACCAGCCCAGTCTCCTTCTGCAGCTCGACGACCTGCTGCGCGTCCTTCAGCGAGTCCGCCAGCGGGATCTCGACCTGTACGTGCTTGCCGGCCTTGAGGCAGTCGATCGCCTGCGCCGCATGCATCTGCGTCGGGGTGCAGAGAATGACGGCGTCAACCTCCGGCAGCTTCAGGCTGTCGGCGAGTTCGGTCGAGACGTGCTTGATGCCGTATTTGTCGGCGACTTCCTTGGTCTGGTCGAAGCGGCGCCCGACCAGCGACACCACCTCGACACCGTCGATGTTCTTGATGCCGTCGAGATGCTTGATGCCGAAGGCGCCGGCGCCGGCGAGCGCGACCTTGATGGTCTTAGAACCGTCTTTGGCCATATCAGTTGTTCTCCAGGATCAGATGGCCGACGGCGGTGTTACTGGCCGGCACATGGTAGAAGCGGTGACGCACGGTCGGCGCGTTGCCCTTCTTGGCTTCGTTGACGTCGCTCATGGCGCCGCGCGCGATCAGCCACATCACGAGCTCGATACCCTCGCTGCCGGCCTCGCGCACGTATTCGATGTGCGGCACCTTCGACAGCCCTTCCGGATCGTTGATCAGTCGGTCCAGAAAGGCGTTGTCCCACTCGCGGTTGATCAAGCCGGCGCGCGGCCCTTGCAACTGGTGGCTCATGCCGCCGGTGCCCCAGATCTGCACGTTGAGCGGCTCGTCATAGCTCTCGATCGCCTTGCGGATCGCCTTGCCCAGCATGAAGCAGCGGCGGCCCGACGGCACCGGATATTGCACGACGTTGACCGCGAACGGGATCACCGGGCACGGCCAGGCATCCACCTGGCCGAAGATCAGGCTCAGCGGCACGGTGAGGCCGTGGTCGACGTCCATCTTGTTGACGATCGTGAGGTCGAAATCGTCCTGGATCACCGACTGCGCGATGTGCGCAGCGAGCCGGGGATGGCCGATCACCTTCGGCACGGGACGCGGACCCCAGCCCTCGTCGGCCGGCCGATATTCGGCCGCAGTGCCGATCGCGAAGGTCGGGATCATCTCCAGGCTGAAGGCGGTGGCGTGGTCGTTGAAGACCAGGAACACGACGTCGGGCTTCTGCTCCTTCTCCCACTGCTTGGCGAAGTCGTAACCGGCGAACACCGGCTTCCAATAATCCTCGCCGGTCTTGCCAAGGTCGAGCGCGGCGCCGATTGCCGGCACGTGCGAGGTGAAGACGCTTGCGGAGATATGGGCCATTTACTTCTTCTCCCCGGTGTAGCGGTTGCCCTCGACCGAGCGGCCGCCCTTGATCATCATGTCGCGATATTGATCTTCGGTCATGCCGGTCATGCTGCCGGCCATCTGCTGAAAGCTCTTGCCGTCGGTCGCGCCGATCTTGGCGAGGAAGTAGATGTTGCCGCCGAGCGAAATGCAGCGGTTGAGGTCGCGGTCGAGCACGGCCTGCTTCTGCTCCTCGGTCATCGGCCATTCGTCGAGATAGGCACGCTCATTGGCCTTGAAGCGGGCGCGGTTCTCCGCCTTCATCAGCGACATGCAGAACTGGTTGAGGTGATAACCCATCCGCGACATGTCCGCGTCGAAGATGGTCGTGCCGGGAACGTCGGTATAGGGTTTGTCGAGCGACATCGCTTCTCTCCTTCAGGATTCGTCCGGCCAGTAAAGCCGCATCGGATTGTCGACCAGGAGCTTGTGCTGCAGCTCCGGCGTGACAGCGATATGCGGAATGAAATCGACCAGGAGGCCGTCGTCGGGCATGTGGTCCTTCAGGTTCGGATGCGGCCAGTCGGTGCCCCACAGCACGCGATCCGGGAAGGTCTCGACGATGCGCCGGGCGAACGGCACCACGTCGCGATAAGCGTTCTGCTCGCCGTTCAGCGCCGGCGGTCCCTTGACCGAGAGACGCTCCGGGCAGCTCACCTTGGACCAGACGTTGCCGTGCTCGCGCATGAACTTCACGAACAGCTCGAACTCGGGACCATCGACCGGCTTGGTCACATCGGGACGACCCATGTGGTCGACGACGACGGTGGTCGGCAGCGAGGTGAAGAAGTCCCACAGCTCCGGCAGGTCGACGGCTTCGAAGTAGATCACGACGTGCCAGCCGAGCTTGTTGATGCGGTTGGCGATCTCGATGAGCTCATCCTTGGGCGTGAAGTCGACCAGGCGCTTGACGAAGTTGAAGCGGACGCCGCGCACGCCGGCGTCGTGCATCGCCTGCAGCTCGGCGTCGCTGACGCTGCGCTTCACCGTGGCGACGCCACGGGCCTTGCCGTTGGAATGCACGAGCGCATCGACCATGGCGCGGTTGTCGGCGCCGTGGCAGGTCGCCTGCACCACGACGTTGCGCGCGAAGCCGAGATGGTCGCGCAGCGCATAGAGCTGCTGCTTGGAGGCGTCGCAGGGGGTATACTTGCGCTCGGGCGCATAAGGGAATTTGGCGCCAGGGCCGAACACGTGGCAATGCGCATCGACGCTGCCGGCCGGCACCTTGAAGCGCGGCTTCGACGGGCCGTCGTACCAGTCGAGCCATCCCGGGGTCTTCTGGAACTCCATGAGGTTCCCTACTCCTTGGACTTGATCTTGTTGAGAATGCGATCGGCCTCGGTGCGCCAGTCCGGGCTGCGCGCGAACTCCTTGCTGCCGCGCGTGCCGAACAGGCCGTCATCGGCGAGATCGGCGACCCAGGCCTGGCGCTCGGCGGTGCCTTCCGCCGACCACGGCGTCAGCCCGATGTCGCGCACGGTCTCGGCGACCTCCCTTACCTCCTCGGCGCGGCGGCGGCCATGCTCGATCACGCGCTGAAAGAAATAGGCGCCCTGCTTCTCCCAGTCGATGCCGGGGAACGTCTCCTGCAGCGAAGCCAGCACCGCATCCTCGACGCCATAGGCGCGCGCGGTGGTGAAGCTCTCGATCACCATCGCCTCGAGACCCTTGATCATGATGCTGCGGCACATCTTGGTCGCCGAGGCCACGCCGAGCTTGTCGCTGGCGAACTTCGCGGCGAAGCCGAGATCGTTGAGCAGCGGCGCCAGTTCGCGCGCGCCGGAGCCGCCGAGCAGCAGCGGCACCTTGATGCGATAGGGCGGCACCGACGTCATGACCGCGCCTTCGACATAGCGTCCACCGGCGCCGTCGATCAGCGCGGCGGCGCGCTGCTTGGCGCCGGGCGAGGCCGAGTTGAAGTCGAGGAACCAGGCGCCTGGCTTGATCGTGGCAGCACAGGCCTGCGCCACCGCCACGTCTTGGCTCGCGGTGACCGCGGAGACGATGAAGTCGGCCTGCGCTGCCAATTCGGCATGCGAGGCTGCGAGCGTCACGCCGATTTCAGCGGCGTGGCTGCGCATCGCGTCGCCCCTAGCGTCAGCCAACTTCACGTCGAAGGCGGAGACGCGCACGCCGTCCTTGCGCAGATCCTCGGCGAGGATCTTGCCGACCTCGCCGTAGCCGATCAGCCCGACATGCCATCGGTTCGAAGGACTTGGGTTGGGCGCTGCAGTCATTGCTGCTCAATCGATATATTTGAGCCCGGCCTTCGCCAAGGGCTCGCGCATCTTGTACATGTCGAGTCCGAGCACGCCGGACGCCAGCTTCTCGCGCTTGTCGGCCTCGTTGGCCTCGCGCGCGGCGGCGGCGTCCGCGGCCTGATGCGCGACCGCGGCCGGCACGACGACGATGCCGTCGACGTCGGCGACGATCACGTCGCCCGGATTGACCGCCGCACCGGCGCAGACGATCGGGATGTTGACCGAGCCCAGCGTGGCTTTCACCGTTCCCCGTGCGGAAATTGCGCGCGAGAACACCGGAAACTGCATCTCGGTGAGATCAGCGACGTCGCGCACGCCGCCGTCGATCACGAGGCCCTGGGCACCGCGGGCGCGGAAGCTGGTGGCCAGGAGATCGCCGAAGAAGCCGTCGGTGTTCTCGACCGTGCAGGCGGCGACGACGACGTCGCCGGGCTGGATCTGCTCGGCCGCGACATGCAGCATCCAGTTGTCGCCCGGCTGCAGCAGCACGGTCACGGCGGTGCCGCACATCTTCGCCGTCGGATAGATCGGACGCATATAGCACTGCATCAGCCCGACCCGGCCCATCGCCTCGTGGATGGTGGCGACGCCGAATTTCGACAGCTTCTCCACCGCGGCCTTGTCGGCGCGGGTGATCTTCGTCTTGACGATGCCGAGATTGTTCATGGGGGTGCTCATCGCTCGTCTGCCCTTAAATCACTTGCCCTTGGCCTTCAGCGCGGCGTCGAGACGCGGGAATACGCGCCGCGCATTGCCTTCGTAGATCTGGTGGCGCTGCTCGGGCGTCAGCTTGGCGGCCTCGATGTAGCGCTTGGTGTCGTCGTAATAGAAGCCGGTCTCGGGATCGATGCCGCGGACGGCGCCGATCATCTCGGACGCGAACAGGATGTTGTCGATCGGAATCACGCCGGTCAGCAGGTCGATGCCCGGCTGATGATAGACGCAGGTGTCGAAGAAGATGTTGTTGAGGAGGTGGTCCTTCAACAGCGGCTTCTTCAGCTCCTGGGCAAGGCCGCGGAACCGGCCCCAGTGATAGGGCACCGCGCCGCCGCCATGCGGGATCAGGAACTTCAGGGTCGGGAAATCCTTGAACAGGTCCGAGGTCAGGCACTGCATGAACGCCGTGGTGTCGGCGTTGAGATAATGCGCGCCGGTGGTGTGGAAGCAGGCGTTGCAGCTGGTCGAGACGTGGATCATCGCGGGGATGTCGAGCTCGACCATCTTCTCGTAGATCGGATACCAGTGCCGGTCCGACAGCGGCGGCGAGGTCCAGTGGCCGCCGGACGGGTCCGGGTTCAAATTGATGCCGACGAAGCCGTACTCCTTGATGCATTTCTCCAGCTCGGGAATGCAGGTCTTGGGGTCGACGCCGGGTGACTGCGGCAGCATCGCGACGCCAATGAAATTGTCCGGGAACAGCTTGCTGACCCGATAGCACAGCTCGTTGCAGATCGCGGCCCAGGTCGAGGACACCTGGAAGTCGCCGATGTGGTGGGCCATGAAGCTCGCGCGCGGCGAGAACACGGTGAGATCGCTGCCGCGCTCCTTCATCTTCTTGAGCTGGTTGCTCTCGATGCTCTCGCGCAGCTCGTCATCGCTGATCGAAAGCTCGGAGGCCTTCGGCATCACCGAGGGATCCTTGATGCCCGCGATTTGCCGGTTGCGCCACTCTTCGAGCGCCTTCGGGGCCGTCGTGTAATGGCCGTGCACGTCGATGATCACGTCAGTCTCTCCCTCAAGCTTCTCTGTCTTCCGGGGCGCCGCTCAATGCGCAATCACAGGGCTGCCGACATCCTTGCCGCTGGCGCGGCCTCCCGGTCCCACGGCCTGCTTTACCACAAGGGCGAGCGCCGCGATCAAGCCGGGAACTGCGATCACGGTGAAAATCTCGCTGAAGGTCAGATGGCGGGCCGTGAGCTCGGCGACCAGGAAGGAGCCGGCAATACCGCCGAAGCGGCCGATGCCCATCATCCAGGCCACGCCGGTGGCCCGGCCCTGGGTCGGGTAGAAGGAGGCGGCCAGCGCCGGCAGCGACGACTGGGCCGTGTTCATGACCACGCCGGCGACGAACACGATCACCACCAGCAAGCCGATGTTACCGACCGCCTGGCCGATCAGGAAGATCGTCACCGCGGTCAGGGCGTAACCGACCGCAACGATGCGGTTGGCGTTGAAGCGGTCCATCAGCAGGCCGAAGAACACCGCGCCGACGCCGCCGAGCGGGAACAGCGCCGAGATCAGGGTCGCTGTCTGCGGGTTGAGCCCGACATCCTTGAACAGGACCGGCATCCAGTTGATCAGCGAGTAGAAGATCACGAGCCCCATGAAATAGGTGACCCACAGCATCAGCGAGCCGACGCGCAGCACCGGCGACAGCACCATGCCGATGCCGGTGGCGTTGACGCGCCGGGTGGTCTCGGCATGCTCCGGCTCGAGCATCACGAACTGGCCGACATCGACGGCCGCGGCAGAGATCCTGCGCATCACCTTGCGCACGCGCTCGACGCTCGCGCCGCGCGACAGCAAATAATGCACGGATTCCGGCAGGATCACGATCAGCAGCACGGTCAGCACCAGCGGCGTCACGCCGCCGAGCACCAGCACGCTGCGCCAGCCCCATTGCGGGATCATCCAGGCGGCGAGAAAGCCGCCGCAGGCCGCGCCCAGCGGGAAGCCGCAGAACATCAAATTGGTCATGGTGGCGCGCAGCCGGCCCGGGCAATACTCGCTGAGCAGGGTCACGGCATTCGGCATGGCGGCGCCGAGGCCGATGCCGGTGACACAACGGAGCACGGTGAGTTCGGTCAGGTTGGTCGCGAACGCCGAGGCGAGACAGGCAACGCCGAAGATCAGCACCGAGCCGACCAGCACCAGCTTGCGGCCGAGACGGTCGGCCACGGGACCGGCAAACAGCGCGCCGCCGGCAAGGCCGAACAGGGCCGCGCTCAGCACCGGCCCCAGCGCCGACTTCTCGATGCCCCACTCCTTGAGCAGCGACGGCGCGATGAAGCCGATCGCCGCGGTGTCGAAGCCGTCGAGCAGCACGATGACGAAGCCGAGCGCGAAGATCAGCCACTGGAAGGCGGAGAACTTGTGATCGTCGAGAAAGGCCTGGACGTCGACGCGGCCGGTCGTTTGCATCGTTTCTGCTTTCCTTGGGGTGCTGTTCTGGCTCGTTCGCCGAGGTCCGCAAGGAGCGCGCGTCCGTGCGCGATCAGCCCTGCGCCTGCGGCGGCTTGACGAGATATGTGACCGGGCGCGACAGGGCGCGCCAGCGCCGGGCTGCGTCTATCAGCTATTCCAAAACGGCATAAGATATCAAATGAGCCATGCTGATTTTAGAATGGGTCTCAACGGGTCTGGGCTGCGGATTGCGCACCACGTCGACGCCCCGGTCTCCACCCTCCCCTGGAGGGGGAGGGTCGGCTCACTTGAGCGCAGCGCAAGTGAGCGGGGTGGGGTGATCTCTCCAGATGCACCGGTGCCCATGGCTTCACCCCACCCCGCTCGCCCGCTTCGCGTGCGAGCGCCCCTCCCCCTCCAGGGGAGGGTGGCACCGGTTGCGCGGCGCGAGTTGGCTACCGCGGCAGCTTCCTGATCAGCGCCGTCGCCAGCTTCATCGTGTGCTGCGCCAGCGGCGTCGGGCGCTTGTGCGCCGAGGTGACGAGGCACAGCACGCTGGTCGGCGCCGGCTCGGTCAGTGGACGGATCGCGAGCTCGCTCGCGCGCCCGGACGCGGCGACGCCGCTCGGGGTCAGCACGGCGTGGCCGTAGCCGGCGCAGACGAGGTCGATGATCGAGGGCACGCTCGACACTTCCCAGGCGATGTCGAGCTTGATCCCGGCGAGCGCGGCTTGCGTCTCCAGCAGACGCCGCATCGCATGCACCCGCTCCGGCATGATCAGCTGATAGCGCGACAGCTCGGCCATCGGCAGCGGCGCGGTGACGCGGCGCTTGCCCTTCGGCGCGTGGCTCACCAGCGCCAAGGGCTCCTGCAGCACCGGCGTAATTTCGATGCCGGCCTGGGCCTCGGGATTGTAGACCATGCCGACATCGATACGCCCCGTGGTCACCCACTCCACCACATGCGTCGACAGGCCTTCGACCACGGCGAGCCGCGCCGCCGGAAACTCCTTGCGGAAGCGGTCGATCAGCGGCAGCGTCAATTGCCGCGCGATGCTCGGCGGCAGGCCGATGGTGACGCGGCCGACCGGCGCGTCGCGGCTGGCGCCGAGATCCTCGCGCGCATGCGCCACCAATTGCAGCACGCCGACGCTATGGTCGAGCAGCCGCTTGCCGGCCTCGGTCAGCGCCACCCCACGGCCGTTGCGCGCGAACAGCTGCTGCTTCAGCTCGGATTCCAGCGCCCGCACCTGCCGCGACAGCGCCGGCTGCGCCACGTCGAGCACGCTTGCCGCCTTGCTGAACGAGCCGAGCTCGGCGACCTGCACGAAATATTCGAGCTGCTTGAGGTTCATGGCTGGAGGCCTCGAACATCATGCCTCAGTATGCCCAGCCGGCTGCCCCACCCTCCGCTGTCGTCCCGGCGAACGCAGGGACCCATAACCACCGGGGCCCTCTGTCGAGAAAGAAAGATGACGCAGAGCCGTTTCCAACAATCGGCCGTCCGCGGTATGGGTCCCGGCGTTCGCCGGGACGACAGCGGAGGATGCCGCGGCAGCCTGGCCAACCGTCCTAAGCTTCGCCCCATCAGCCGCCTCATCTCAGTTCAGCACGTTCACCGAAAAATTCAGCGCGGACGCAAACGCGACCCAGCAGGCATAGGGCACGAACAGCAGCGCCGCGATCCGGTCGTCGCGCCATTGCATGACGATGAAGGTCACGATCAAGACGAACATGCTGACGATGATCGCGAACGCCACCCACATCAGATGCGCGGTGAAGAACACAGGCGACCACGCGAAGTTTAGGACCAATTGGCCCCACCACACCTGCATCACGGCACCGCTGTCGACACGTTCATAGGTGCGCCAGCCGGCGAGCGCGATCATGATGTAGAGCGCGGTCCAGGCGATCGGAAACAGCCAGCCGGGCGGGGTGAACCACGGCTTGTTGAGCGAGCCGTACCAGGCGCCGGGCAGGTTCGAGGCGCCGATGATCCAGCCGCCTCCGACCACGAGGACCAGGAGGACGATGAGATGCAGGATGGATCGGTTCATATTCCGCTCGGCGTGATTTTCGGGGTCCGTCGATCCGGGACAGGCAGCCATGCTGCCCTGCCGACGCGCCCGCACTGGACAAGGATGGGCCGGGCGCGTAGCCAGGACATAACACAAAGCCAGCAAATGTCAGGGGTTTCGCCTGACGGGCATCGCAGGGACCGGACCGCCGATCACGTCAGCTCCAGGTCCGACTGCCCAAGGAAACGGAGTTCGATCAGTGGCTGATTCCCCGGCCCCCTCTTCAGCCATCGCCTCGATCGCGGCCGTCGAAGCCGGCCTCGCCGCCCAGGGCTATATCGCCAGCCGCCAGATCGCCACCGCCGTCTACCTGTCGCAGGCGATCGACAAGCCGATCCTGGTCGAGGGTCCCGCCGGCGTCGGCAAGACCGAGCTCGCCAAGGCGATCGCCGCCTGGCGCGGCCTGAAGATGATCCGGCTGCAATGCTATGAGGGGCTCGACGAGGCCAAGGCGCTGTATGAGTGGAAATACGCCAAGCAGCTGCTCTACACTCAGATCCTGAAGGACAAGCTCGGCGAGGTGCTCGGCGGCGCGCAGACGCTGCACGCGGCGCTGGCCCAGCTGCATGATTTCGGCGACGTGTTCTTCTCCAAGGAATTCGTCGAACCCCGGCCGCTGTTGCAGGCCCTGCTCGAGCCTGATGGCTGCGTGCTCCTGATCGACGAGATCGACAAGTCGGATGCCGAGTTCGAGTCGCTGCTGCTGGAGATCCTGTCGGACTTCCAGGTCACGATCCCCGAGCTCGGCAGCATCGCCGCCGCGAAGCCGCCGACCGTGATCCTGACCTCCAACTCCGAGCGCAATCTCGGCGACGCCCTGAAGCGGCGCTGCCTGCATCTGCACATCGGCTTCCCGGAGCAGAAGCTGGAGGAGCGCATCGTCGAGAGCCGCATCCCCGGCATCTCGCAAACCCTGCGGCGGCAGCTCGTGACTTTCATCCATGACATCCGCACGCTCGACTTGAAGAAGCAGCCGTCGGTCAGCGAGACCATCGACTGGGCGCGCGTGCTGGTGCTGCTGCAGGCGGCCGAGCTCGGCCATGACGTGGTCAAGGATACGCTCAACGTGCTGCTGAAATACGAGTCCGATATCGAGGTGGCGCTGCCGCAGGTGACGACCTTCGTCGCCAAGGCGCTGCGCCAGAACATCTTCGGATAGGGCCCCATGCAGGAGAACCTGCATCGCTTCTTTCGCGCCGCTCGCGGCGCCGGCGTGCATGTCTCGCCGGCCGAGAGCATCGACGCGATGCGGGCAGTGGCGCGCGTGGGCCTGTCCGATCGCACGGTGCTGCGCGACAGCCTGCTGCTGACCTTGGCCAAGAGCGAGGACGAGAAGAAGGCGCTCGGCGCCTGCTTCGACCTGTTCTTCGCCCATGTCGATCCGGCACAGGCAGAGACGAACGAGGGATCAGAGGAGGCGGCGCAGACCGAAGCCCAGCCAGCGCCGACGTTGGGGCAGCAGACCGGCAAAGCGAATACCGAGCTCGGCCCCCTTGCCCAGATGCTGCTCGCGCAGAGCACGGCCGAGATCTCGGCTGCGATCGCCAACGCCTCCAGCGCCGTCGGCCTTTCCGAGATCCGCTACTTCACCCAGCGCGGTCTGTTCTCCAGCCGCATGCTGGAGACGATGGGCATCCAGCGACTGCGCGACGATCTGGACGCACTGACCGAAAGCAATCCTGCGCTGGCCGAACGGCTGCAGGCCGGGCTCGATGGCCTGCGCGACACCGTGCGTGATGCCGTTGCGCAGGCGCTCGCACTGTACGGCCGCGAGGAAACCGAGAATTTGCGCCACGAGATCCTGCGCAACGCGCAGCTATCGCGCATTGAGCCGCGCCAGGTCGCGGCGATGCGGGCGCTGATCCGGCAGATCGCCCGCCGCCTGCGCGAGCGCTACAGCAAGCCGCGCAAGCGCCAGCGCCGCGGCCATCTCGACGTCCGCCGCACGCTCCGGCGCAACGCCGCCTGGGGCAGTGTGCCCTTCCTCACCGCGTGGAAGCGGCGGCATCGCGACCGCCCGAAGATCGTGGCGCTGTGCGACGTCTCCGGCTCGGTCGCGCGCGTCTCCGACTTCTTCCTGCTGCTGATCCACAGCCTGCACGACGTCGTCAGCGACGTCCGCTCGTTCGCGTTTTCCGGCCATCTGATCGAGGTCAGCGAGATCCTGGAGCAGAAATCCGCCGAGGAGGCGATGGCCGAGATCATGGACAAGGTCGGCTTCGGCTCGTCGGACTACGGCAGCTCGCTGGTCGATTTCGAGAAGCAGTTCATGGCCTCGGTCACGCCGCAGACCACCGTGATCGTGCTCGGCGACGCCCGCAGCAACAAGCTCGACCCACGCGCCGACATCCTGAAAGCCATCTCGGAGCGCGCCAAGCGCGTGGTCTGGCTCAACCCCGAAGGGCGCGTGACCTGGGGCTGGGGCGATTCCGAGATGCCGCGCTACCAGACCTTCTGCAACGTGGTCCGCCCCTGCGCGACCGCGCAGCAGCTGGAGCGCGCCGTCAGCGATATCGTGTCGGCGTATCAGTAGCCCCCGCTCTCACCCCGTCATTGCGAGCGCAGCGAAGCTGCGCGCCTCCCAATGACAACATGATGGAGCAGCGCGTCGGGGCCTTGGATATCTCTCCCATTCGGGCCCAAGGAAAGTCCCGCGGTTGGGGTCCCGGCGTTCGCCGGGACGACAGCGGTGGTTGTCGCTCGACTGGGGCAGTCCTACGCAGCTGTGCGCCCCACTCACAACCGTCGTCCCGGCGAACGCCGGGACCCATAACCACCGGCCGGAACGTGAGGCACAACTGGTTCTGACACCTGATGACACCGGTCCCGAGTCCACGGGGCGCGCCGACTAAAATCTATCAGCACAAGATGGTCAGCACGGCTGCTATCACACAGCATCGACAAACAGGCAATCGCGCAGGCACGCCTTTGCCCACGCTATTCAGCGGATCGCTGATCTACCGTCCCCCGGCCGCCCGCTTCAGCAACGCCGCGCGCTGCTGATCGGTAAAACTCACGCCGGACTTCTTCTCTACCACTTTCACCGCCCATGATCGCATCGGATCATCATCCACCCGCGCCGGCTCGCGCAGGATAGCGACGCCGATTTCCAGCATCTTGGCGTCGGCCTGATGCTCGATGCCGCCGCCACCAGCACTTGCCAACGCCAATGCACCGGCCGCAGCCCCGATGGCGGCAGCCAGCGCCGTCGTCACGAAGAATTTCCAGTCCAAATCTGCCCCCTGCTCTCACCCGCCACTGCGCTGCCACGCTCGAACAGGTTTTTGTCTGCGGCATGGCGATCCGGAGTCCGTCGTTCGGCGACATTCTCATCTGACGACCACATTTGTTCGTTCCACGAATGGCTCCGCACGAGATCCGTGACCTGCTATGTGACTGCCCGTCGCGTTACCATGTCGCAGCGTCACAGCCTTGTGTCGTCGGGCAAATCAGGACGATGGTTGCGCTCATCCTGCCTCGGCGAAGAGGGACGTACGCGTCGTCACGATACGTGGGGCAGGCTGCGATGGACGTGGTTGCATCATGCGCATCTCGCGCAGACGAGTGATGTAGCGGCGTACGGTGAAGTCGTGATGTCCTGATACCCCGATGCTGGTATCACGTGCGTGACAATGCCCAGCGCATTGCGCGCGCCATGGTGGCCAACAAGCCCGGTGCACCAGGGAGACCACGTATAAGCCGTCAGACCATCGCGCAGGGAAGGCCGGAATGTTCGGCCCACCTGTGGTTCCTGCCCCGTGCACTTTTTCGCACGGGGGCCGCGGGTGTGGTGGACACCCGGCCTTCCCTGCGCCCTCGATTTCAGGAGGGCGAACGAGACCAGCACAGCTCGGACGCATCTGCGCCGCGAGAGGGCAATGTCGCACGCCGAGGTGTGGTCGAAACCGCGTCGCGGATTTTGCTTCAATTATCTCCGAGCCCAGACCGGTGGGAGGAACGCATGCGCACGGCGGAGCCCGGCTTCGCAGCATTTTACGGAGATCTCCATGGTCTCGCGCCTCCCGCTCGAACGTCGCCCTCAGCGCGGCACCACCGCGGTCGCCTCGATCTCGACGCGCGCGGCCTTCTCGACCAACCGCACCACCTGCACCAGCGCCATCGCCGGATAGTGGCTGCCGAAGATCTCGCGATAGATCCTGCCGAGATCCTTCAGATTGGCGAGATACTCGTCCATGTCGACGACGTACCAGGTCAGCCGCACCAGATGCTCCGGCCCGGCGTTGCCCTCGGCCAGGATGGCGGCAATGTTCTGCAGCGCCTGCCGCACCTGCGCCACGAAGCCCTCGGCCAGCGTCTCGTTCGCGTCCCAGCCGATGACGCCGCCGGTCACAACGATCCGTCCGTCCGCGCTGATGCCGTTGGCATAGCCCTTCGGCATCGGCCAGCCGCTCGGCTGCAGGACGCGCAGGCCTTCGCCCTCCTCCTGCTTCACCACGGCGAGCGTGGGCGCTTTGGTCGTGCTCACGAACGTCTCTCCCTGTCTCTGCTACGCGCCCGTGCCCGACGATGGCGCAGCGGCGGCCTGTGCGATCGCGCGCAGGGCGAACCGCTTCAGCTTGCCGGTCTCGGTCTTGGGCAGCTGCGTCACGAACTCGATCGCGCGCGGATATTTGTACGGCGCGATCTCGCGTTTGACATGCTCCTGCAGCTCGGCCACCAGCGCCGGGGTGCCCTCGGCGCCTGGCGCCAGCACGACATAGGCCTTCACGACCATGCCACGGGCCTCGTCGGGCGCACCGACCACGCCGCATTCGGCGACCGCGGGATGCGTCAGCAGCGCCGCCTCGACGTCGGTCCCGGCGATGTTGTAGCCGGACGACACGATCATGTCGTCGGAGCGCGACTGGTACCAGAAGTAGCCGTCCTCATCCATGACATAGGTGTCGCCGGTGACGTTCCAGCCGTTCTGTACGTATTTGCGCTGACGCTCGTCGGCGAGATAGCGGCAGCCGGTGGGACCGCGCACCGCGAGCCGCCCCATGGTCCCCGGCGGCACGTCGCGGCCTTCATCGTCGATGATCTTGGCCTCGTAGCCCGGCACCGGTTTGCCGGTGGCACCCGGACGGATCTCGTCCTCGACGGCGCTGATGAAGATGTGCAGCATCTCGGTCGAGCCGATGCCATCCATCAGCTTGAGCCCCGTGGCCTTGAGCCAAGCGTCGAAGGTCGGCTTCGGCAAGGTCTCGCCGGCGGAGACGCATTTGCGCAGCGAGGAGATGTCGCGCCCCTCCAGCTTGCTCAGCATGGCGCGATAGGCGGTCGGCGCCGTGAAGCAGACGGTCGCCTTGTAGCGCTCGATCGCACCGAGCAGATCGTCTGGCGTCGTCTTCTCCAGCACGACATAGGAGGCGCCGATATGCATCGGAAACAGCACTCCACCGAAGCCGAAGGTGAAGGCGAGCGGCGCCGTGCCGATGAAGCGGTCGCCCTGATTGGCGCGCAGCACGTTGCGGGCGTAGCCGTCGCAGACCGCCAGCATGTCGCGGTGGAAATGCATCGTGCCTTTCGGATCGCCGGTCGTGCCCGAGGTGAAGGCGATCAAGCAGAGATC
The DNA here is from genome assembly GCF_032485055.1 of Bradyrhizobium sp. SZCCHNRI20481. NCBI lineage: Bacteria > Pseudomonadati > Pseudomonadota > Alphaproteobacteria > Hyphomicrobiales > Nitrobacteraceae > Bradyrhizobium > Bradyrhizobium sp. SZCCHNRI20481. Next base: position 57,821 of record NZ_JAUEUE010000021.1, on the reverse strand, counting down.
GTCGGAGGCGGTATCGACCGCGGTGAACTCAGGGCTAACATCCGCAATCAGCGCTTCCAGCGAGTCGGGCTTTCCATTGCCCCAGTAGACGACCTGCTTCAGCGCCGGCGCGACCGCGCGCGTCTTTTCCATCTCGTCGGCGAGCTTGCCGTCGCACAGCGCCAGCGCGATCTGCGCCTTCTGGATCGGATAGGACAGCTCCTTTGCGCGCAACAGCGGCATGGTGGCGACGACGATGCCGCCGGCCTTGATGACGGCCAGATAGGTGGCAACCATCATCGGGTTGTTGGCGGAGCGCAAGAGCACGCGGCCGCCGGGCACCAGGCCGAGCTTGCTGACGAGCACGTTGGCGATCTTGTTCACCAGGGCCTGCAGCTCGGAATAGGTGTAGCTGACCTCGGTGCTGATGATGCAGGGCGCATCGCCCCGCCCTTCCTCGACCCAGCGGTCGACGAAATGCGTCACACAGTTCAGCCGTGGCGGATAGTGGAATTCGGGCCGGCTGAACACGAAGTCGGGCCACAGCTCGCGCGGCGGCAGATTGCCCTGAGCGAAGGTGTCGACATGGGCGCTATGCGCCTTTGCGCTGTCCGGAAGTTGAGCTTTGGCGGCGGCGGCCATCACAGGCTCCTGTCTGAAAGGAAAGACGCCCGGTACGTTTCAGTCCTAAACATTTTAGACTTAAAACATCTGGACGCAAGAGCCGAAGATTGTGCACTGCCAGCAAATTGTTTGAGCGTTTGCCGCGCGCAGCAGCGTCGCCTGCGACGTCCTGTCAGGCTCGCGTCAATCCTGCCGGCGCTGCACGGCTTTCTGCGCCGATCCCTTGGTCTTGGCGAGCAGCCGCATCAGCTCACGCACGTCCTTCTCCGTGAGATCGCCGAAGATGTCCGCGATCCAGGTCTCGTGCTCGGCCGCCATCTTGCGGAATTCGGCGCGGCCGAGCTTGGTCAGGCGGATCACCTGAACCCGACGATCGGTCTCCGAAGTGCGGCGATCGAGATGGCCGGATTCGACCAGGCGCTCGACCAGCCCGGTCACGTTTCCATTCGAAACCATCATGCGCTTGGAGACATCGGACAGGGTCATGCCATCAGGCGCCTTGTCGAGCTGCGCCATCAGGTCGAAACGCGGCAGGGTCACGTCGAAGCGCTCGCGCAGCCGGCTGCGGATCTCGCCCTCGATCAGGGTCGTGCAGGTGAGCAGGCGCAGCCACAGCCGCAGCTCCTCGGCATGGTCCTCGGGCAGCTCGACGGCCTTGGTCTCGGAATCAAGCGTCATGACGGAATCACTTGGGCACGTTCAGCCTCGTCCAGCGAGGCTCGTGAGTTTGACCTTCAGGACCTTCCGGGAGCAAGGAAAAACGTACCGTCCTCGCGGCGGAGCATGAAGGGACGACAATTCCTTTAACCTTCAAGCAATTGGCGCGGCGCTTGCATGCACGCCGAAACCACCCTTTCCGCCAGCAGCTCGCTTGCGGGTAAGGGCGTCATCGGACTAGGCTTGAGACCAAGCTGCGGTCTGACGCATCATCTGGTCAGGTGCAAAAAACATAAACCTGAATTTCCGCATCCGGGGGAGTTGTCATGAAAGTGAGTTCGAAGCTGGTCGGTCTCGGCGCTGGACTTGGCGTCGTCGCGTGCCTGCTGGCGCAGCCGACGCTGGCCGCCGACAAGATCAAGATCGGCGTCATCGTCACCCTTTCGGGGCCGGCCGCCGCGCTCGGCGGGCAGGTCCGCGACGGCTTCAATCTCGCGATCAAGGACCTCGGCGGCAAGATGGGCGGCAAGGACGTCGAGGTGGTCGTCGCCGACGACGAGCTGAAGCCGGACGCCGCGATCACCAAGGCCAAGGGCCTGCTCGAGCGCGACAAGGTCGACTTCGTCGTCGGCCCGATCTTCTCCAACATGCTGCAGGCGATCCACCGCCCGATCACGGAGAACAAGACCTTCCTGATCAGCCCGAATGCCGGTCCGTCGAGCTACGCTGGCAAGGAGTGCAGCCCGTATTTCTATGTGACGTCGTACCAGAACGACCAGGTGCACGCGGTTCTCGGCAAGGTCGCACAGGACCACGGCTACAAGAAGATGTATCTGCTGGTGCCGAACTATCAGGCCGGGCGCGATAGCGTCGCCGGCTTCAAGCTCGACTACAAGGGCGAGATCGTCGAAGAGTCCTACGTTCCGCTCAACACGCTCGACTTCCAGCCCGAGCTGTCCAAGATCTCCTCGCAAAAGCCGGACGCCGTGTTCACCTTCATGCCGGGCGGCATGGGCGTGAACCTCGTCAAGCAATTCAAGCAGGCGGGCCTTGCCGACAGCGTCCCGGTGCTCTCCGCCTTCACCGTCGACGAGTCCACGCTCCCTGCGCAGCAGGATGCCGCGGTCGGAATGTTCGGCGGCGCCAACTGGACACCGAATTTCGACAATCCGCAGAGCAAGAAGTTCGTCGCCGGTTACGAGGCCGCCTACAACAGCGTGCCCGGCACCTACGCCATGCAGGCCTATGACGCCGCGCTGCTGATCGACAGCGCCGTGAAGGCGGTCGGCGGCGACCTCAGCAACAAGGATGCCGTGGCCGCGGCGCTGAAGAAGGCCGATTTCGCCTCGCTGCGCGGCAACTTCAAATTCAACACCAACGGCTACCCGATCCAGGACTTCTATCTAACCAAGGTCGCCAAGCGTCCGGACGGCAAGTTCCAGACCGAGATCGTGCAGAAGGTGTTCGAGAACTACGCCGACCGCTACGCCAAGGACTGTGCGGCCAAGTAAAAACACGGAGCGAAACCAACATGAGCCATCCGGAAATCGCCGGCATCACCCGGGCCAATGAGGGCATCCAGGGCATCTCCTGGAACATCCTCGGCCAGATCTATGTGCCGAAGAACCGCACCGAGCACAGCTTCTCCTGGCATGCGACGTTCCCGGTCGGCACCTTCGTGCCGCCGCACATCCATCCCGACCAGGACGAATATCTCTACATCCTCGAAGGCCGGCTCGACTTCTTCCTCGACGGCGCCGAGGAATACGCCACCGCCGGCGACACGGTGCGGCTGCCGATGGGCAAGCCGCACGGCATCTTCAACAAGTCGCAGCAGACGGCCAAGACGCTGTTCTGGGTGTCGCCAACGCGGCGGCTCTACGAGCTGTTCTGGGCGATCCACAACATGCGCGAGCAGAACCCCGACGACGTGGTCAAGCTCGCCGCCGAGCACAACATCCACTTCCTGCCCCCGCCTCCGGGGGCGTGAGGATCTGATGCTACGAGGCTTGCCGCGTGACCATCCGCGCGGCGAAGCCGGCCCGGCTGGCATAGCCGCGCACGATGCCCTCGCGGGCCTCGTAGTTCAGGATGGTGTTGATGTCGGTGAAGCCCTGCGGCGCAAGCTGCTCGACGGCATCGATGACGCCCTCGGGACCGCCGCGGCGGTTCGACGCGACGATCTCGGCGGTCATCGGCAGCCGCTTCTGCTCATAGGCCATCAGCGCCTGGCGCGGATGCTCGGAGCGGGCCAAGGCATCGGCGAGCGCGCGGGCATCGAGAATGGCCTGCGAGGCGCCGTTGGAGCCGACCGGGTACATCGGATGCGCGGCATCGCCGAGCAAGGTGACGCGGCCGCTCGACCAGGTCGGCAGCGGATCGCGGTCGCAGCAGGGATATTCCCAGAACTCCGGCGTCGCCCGCACCATGGCGGCGAAGTCGACCTGGGGAATGGAGAAACCGTTGACATGCGGCATCAGCTCGTCCGTCTTGCCGAGCCGCGACCAGTCCTCACGCCGCGGCGGCGCAGTGTTGGCATCGCCGATGCGCACCAGCACGGCCCAGTTGGTGAGGCGGGTCGCGGGGCTCGAGCCCTCGGCGATCGGATAGATCACCGCCTTGGCGTTCAGGCCGCCGGCGATGATCATCGACCGCCCGGTCAAAAACACCGGCCAGTCGGTGGCGCCGCGCCACAGCATCAGGCCGTTCCAGCACGGCGCGCCCTCGTTGGGGAACAGCGTCTGCCGGACCTTGGAATGGATGCCGTCGGCGCCGATCAGCACGTCGCCACGGACGGTGTGGACATGAGACCCGCTGCGATCGAAGAAATAGGCGGTGACCCCGCCCTCGTCCTGGGTGAAGGCGCCGAGCCGGCAGCCGGTGTGGACCTTCTCCGGCCCGAGCCGCTCCACCACCGCCTGGTGGATCACGCTCTGCAGCCGGCCGCGATGAATCGAGAATTGCGGCACGTCATGGCCGGCGTCGAGCCCACGCGCTTCGTGCCAGACCTCCTGGCCGCGCCGAGTCAGGTAGAACAGCTCGGAGGTGCGGATGGCGACCTGGTCGAGCCGGTCGAGCAGTCCGAGCTGGGCGAGCTCGCGGATCGCGTGCGGCAGGGTGTTGATGCCGACGCCGAGCTCGCGGATCGCATCCGCCTGCTCGAACAGCTCACAGTCGATGCCGCGCGCCCGCAGCATCAGCGCCGTGGTCAATCCACCGATACCGCCGCCAACGATGATCGCCTTCATCGCGCCCTACTCCACTCGCTCAGGACGTACCTGGCCGCAGCGTGGCACAGCGGCTTACTCCGCCGCAAGCGGCTTCGCAGCCTCGGCCTTCAGCTCCGCCCGCGTTTTCGGCTTAGCCTTAATCTTCAGCTCCTCGAAATCCTGCCGCTCCCGCACGCTGTTGCGGAAGATCTGCTCTTTGCCCGGCAGATATTGCGGCGGACAGAACATGTCGGCGCCATACCAGGCCGCGGCCTTCATGGTGAAGGCGGGGTCGACCAGATGCGGGCGGCCGAGCGCGACGAGATCGGCGCGGCCGGCGGCGAGGATGGTGTTGACCTGATCGGCCGAGGTGATGTTGCCGACGCACATGGTGGCGACATGGGCCTCGTTGCGGACCTGATCGGAGAAGGGCGTCTGGAACATGCGGCCGTAGATCGGCTTGGCCTCGCGCACCGTCTGACCGGTCGAGACGTCGACGAGATCGACGCCCGCCTCGCCGAAGGCGCGGGCGATCAGCACCGCGTCGTCACCAGCGACGCCGCCCTCGGCCCAGTCGGTGGCCGAGATGCGCACCGACATCGGCTTGTGCGCCGGCCACGCCGCGCGCATCGCGGCAAACACTTCCAGCGGGAAGCGCAGCCGGTTCTCCAGCGCGCCGCCATACGCGTCGGTCCGCTTGTTGGTCAACGGCGAGATGAAGCTCGCCAGCAGATAGCCGTGGGCGCAGTGCAGCTCGAGCATGTCGAAGCCGCAGCGCTCGCCACGCTCGGCCGCGGCGACGAAATCGGCCTTGATCGCGTCCATCGCCGCGCGGTCGAGCTCGCGTGGCACCTGGCTGTCAGGGAAGTACGGCAGCGGCGACGCCGACACGATCTCCCATCCGCCCTGCTCCAATGGCCGGTCCATGCCGTCCCACATCAGCTTGGTCGCGCCCTTGCGTCCGGCATGGCCAAGTTGCAGCGCGAACTTGGCTTGCGAGTTGGCGTGAACGAAATCGACGATGCGCTTCCAAGCGGCCTCCTGCGCGTCGTTCCACAGACCGGCGCAGCCGGGCGTGATGCGGGCCTCGCGGCTGACGCAGGTCATCTCGGTGAACAGCAGACCGGCGCCGCCGATCGCGCGCGAGCCATAGTGCACGAGATGGAAATCGCCGGGCACACCCTCCGCCGCCGAGTACATGCACATCGGCGACAGCACCGCGCGATTTGCGATCGTCATCTCGCGCAGCTTGAGCGGCTGGAACATCGGCGCGACCGGCTTCTCGACGTCGACGTCGAAGCCCTTCGCGCGAACCTGCCGCGCGAACGCCTTGTCGACCTCGGCCACGAAATCCGGCGCGCGCAAGGTGAGATTGTCGTAGGTGATCGCCTTCGAGCGCGTCATCACGCCGAACGCGAACTGCACCGGATCGAAATCCCAGAAGCGGTCGACGTGCTCGAACCAGACCAGCGACACGTCGGCGGCATGCTGCGTCTTCTCGACCTCCTCGCGGCGGCCATGCTCATAAAGATCCAGTGCGGCCGGAATATTGGGCGCGCGCTGCATGGCGTCAGCCAACGCGATCGCGTCTTCCATCGCGAGCTTGGTGCCCGAGCCGATCGAGAAATGCGCGGTCGACTTGGCGTCGCCGAGCAGCACCATGTTGTCCTTGACCCAGCGCTTGTTGCGGATCATCGGGAAGTTGCGCCACATCGAGCGGTTGATCAGCAGCGGATGATCACCGAGGAACCAGCCGAAGATCTCCTTCATGCGGTCGGCGGATTGCCGCTCATCGAGCCCGGTCAGGCCGGCCCGCTCGAAGGTCTCTGGATCGGTCTCGAAGATCCAGGTCGAATGGCCCGTCTCGTACTGATAGGCGTGCGCGATGAACGGGCCCCACTCCGTCTCCTGGAAGATGAAGGTGAAGGCGTCGAGCGGCTTGGTCGATCCCATCCACGCGAACTTGTTGGCGCGCAGATCGACCTCGGGCTGGAAGTGATCGACGTATTTCTGGCGGAAGCGGCTGTTGATGCCGTCAGACAGGATCAGGAGATCCGCATCAGCGAATTGCGACTCGTCCTCGAGGTCGACCTCGAACTGCAGGGTCACGCCCAGCTCGCGCGCACGCTCCTGCAGGATTCGCAGCAGCGTGCGGCGCGAGCAGCCGCAGAAACCATTGCCGCCGACCCGGTGGACCGTGCCGCGGAAATGCACGGCAATATCATCCCAGTAGGCGAATTCCTGGGTGATCCGCTGGTAGCTCGGCAGGTCATGCTTCTCGAAATTGTCGAGCGTGGCATCGGAGAACACCACGCCGAATCCGAACGTGTCGTCGGCGCGGTTGCGCTCGTAGACCGCGATGTCGGCGCTGGGCCGCTGCTTCTTGAGCAATATCGCCGCATAGAGACCGGCAGGTCCGCCGCCGATGATCGCGATCTTCATGAGCGCCTCCACTGGAGAGCCGAGCCAATGAAAATTATTTTAACCCTAAAATATCTCCTGGCAAGCCCCTTCGGTTCCCTCCGCTTGTCAATTGCCCTGGAAGACCGGCTTCGACTTGGCCGCGAAGGCCTCGAAGGCGCGGTTAAAATCCTCCGTCGTCATGCACAAGGCCTGGGCAACTGCCTCGGCTTCGATCGCCTCCTCGACCGACATCGCCCATTCCATCGCCAGCATGCGCTTGGTCATCGTGTTGGCGAAAGTCGGGCCGTTCGCGATCTCGGTTGCCAACACCACGGCCTGCGCCAGCACGTCGGCGGGTGCGACGATGCGGCTGAAGAAACCCCAGCGCTCGCCCTCGTCGGCACTCATGAAGCGGCCGGTGTAGAGCAGTTCGGACGCGCGGGACTGACCGATGATGCGCGGCAGGATCGCGCAGGCCCCCATGTCGCAACCGGCAAGGCCGACCTTGTTGAACAGGAACGCGACCTTGGCACCGGTTGCAGCCAGCCTGATATCGGAGGCCATCGCAACGATCGCGCCAGCGCCTGCACAGATTCCTTCGACCGCCGCGACGATCGGCTGCGGACAGGCCCGCATCGCCTTGACGAGATCGCCGGTCATCCGGGTGAAGGCGGTCAGACCCTTGGTGTCCATCTTCACCAGCGGACCGATGATCTCGAACACGTCGCCGCCGGACGAGAAATTGCCGCCTGCACCGGCCACGATGATCGCCTTGACGTCGTCGTCGAACGCGCAGGCCCGAAAGAAGTCGGTCAGTTCGCGATAACTCTCGAAGGTCAGCGGGTTCTTGCGCTCGGGCCGGTTCAACGTCACGATCGCGACGCGATCCTTGACCGCTAGCAGGAAATGGCTGGGCTTGTAGTCCGCCAACGGCACGGTGACGGGATTGGCGTGTCTCGACATGTCGGCTTCCTTCCTTCAAATCTTATCGTTGGGCGCTACGGTCTACACCTCGCCGCCGGCCACAGCGATCGCCTGTCCCGTGATCGCACCGGCACCGCTGCCGCACAGCCACAGCACGGTATCAGCGACTTCCTGCGGCATGATGAGCCGCCCCTGAGGATTATGCTTGGCAAGCTCGGCGATCGCCTGCTCCCGGCTGCGGCCGGTCTTCTTCATGATGTTGTCCACGCTGTCGGCGACGAGATCCGTATCGGTGAAGCCTGGGCAGACTGCGTTGACTGTCACGCGCGTCGCAGCCAGCTCCAGCGCGAGCGAGCGCGTCAGGCCCACGACAGCATGCTTCGCTGCGGTGTAGGCGCTGACGTAAGGATAGCCCTTGAGCCCTGCCGTCGACGCGACCGCAACGATGCGGCCATACGACTTTGCCCTCATCGCCGGCAGCACTGCCTGCACGGCATGCACGACACCCATGAGATTGATGTCGATCATGCGACGGAACAGCGCGGCATCCGATTTCAGGAACGGGGCGGACTCGGCACTTCCGGCATTGGCAATCAGGATGTCAATCGGCTGGCGCGCAACAGCGGCGGCAACGGCCGCGTTCAGCGCGGCCTGATCGGCAACATCGGCAATGGCGGCGTAATCGGCGCAGCCGGCTGCGATCGCCTCATCGAGCGTTGCGCCGTTGCGCCCGACGATCGTCACGGTTGCGCCGGCAAGCTTCAGGGCTTGCGCGATCTCGCGGCCGATGCCGCGTCCGCCGCCCGTCACCATCGCATGCGCAGCTGCAGGCAATCCCGACACGCGCGCCTCCTCATCTCTTGCAATACGATCGCGGCCTCGAAGTTATTTTAAACTTCAAATTTTTGCAACAACACGCCCGAAGCGGCTTGACACCTCGGTTACCGCGACTAGCGTTCAAGGGCCTGGAGCGAGCAGCGTAGCGGTATACAGGCATATCTCGGAGGTCTGCGTGCCTGCGTCGCAAATCACCACCACGAAGGACGGCCGCTTCGGCTACGAGGCGTCGGGGGCGCCCGAGCGGCAGACCGTGGTGTTCCTGCACGGCATCGGCGGCGCGGCACGCGCCTGGCGCGGTCAGCTCGACTATTTCGGCGAGCGCCGCCATGCGGTGGCCTGGGACATGCCAGGCTATGGCCAATCCGCCCGGCTCGAGACGGCCAGCATCACCACGCTCGCCGCTGCGCTTCAAGATTTCCTGAGCCAGATCGGCGCCAAGCAGCCGATCCTCGTTGGTCATTCCATCGGCGGGATGATCGTACAGGAATGGTTGACGACGCATCCGCAGGCCGCGTCGGCCGTGGTGTTGGCTCAGACCAGCCCGGCCTTCGGCAAGGCCGACGGCGACTGGCAGAAGTCGTTCATCGAGGCGCGTCTCGGACCGCTCGATCGGGGCGCGACGATGGCGTCGCTGGCGCCGGACCTGGTCAAGGAGTTGGTCGGCGACGATCCCGATCCGCGCGGCCTTGAAATTGCAACCTCCTGCATGGCCGGTGTACCCGAGGCAAGCTATCGCACCAGCATGCTGGCCCTGCTCGGTTTCGACCGGCGACAAGCCTTGAAGGACATCAAGGTGCCGACGCTGGTGCTCTCGGGCTCGAAGGATCGCAACGCGCCGGCGCCGATGATGGAGAAGATGGCGAGCTTCATTCCCTCGTCGGACTACGTCGAACTTCAGGGCGCCGGCCATCTCGTCAATCTCGAACGGCCCGGCGAGTTCAACGCCGCACTCGATACGTTCCTGACGACACATGCAACACCAGCGACAGCGGAGAGATGATGACGATCCCGGTCCAGAAGACGGCGATGGCCTCCGGCGAAGCCCTCGATGCGCCGATGTTCGATCCGGCCGCATATCGGCTCACGGCCGAGCAGGCCGACATCATCACACGGGCCCGGGAACTCGGGCAGAGCGTGCTGGCGGGCCGCGCCGCGACCTGGGATCGCGAGGCGAGCTTTCCGACTGAGAACTACAAGGACCTGCATCGCGCGGGCCTGCTCGGCATCTCCGTTCCCAAGGCTCTCGGCGGCCTCGGCGCGGGCTACCAGACCTATGCACTCACCGCCGCCGAGATCGGTCGCTATTGCGGCGCCACGGCGCTGACCTGGAACATGCACGTTTGCTCGACCTTATGGTCCGGACCGCTCGCCGACGATCTCGACATGGACGAGGACGTCCGCGCCGAGCACGAGCGGCGGCGCGCGATCCACTACAAGCGCATCGTCGACGACGGCGCGATCTATTCGCAGCCCTTCTCGGAGGGTGGCGCGGCGGCAGCGGGCGGCGTCGCGTTCGGTACCGAGGCCAAGCCGGTCAAGGGCGGCTGGCTGGTCAACGGCAAGAAGATCTTCGCCTCGCTCGCCGGACACGCGGACTATTATGGTGTGCTATGCACCGAGGTCAGCGAGGGCGAGAAGGCGTCCCGCCGCAACACGCTCTATCTCGCGGTGCCGGCGAAAACGGAGGGCGTCTCTGTCGTCGGCGACTGGGATCCGCTGGGCATGCGCGGCACGGTGTCACGCACGCTGCTTTTCAAGGATGTCTTCGTCGAGGAGGACGCCGCCTTGATGCCGCGCGGCGTCTATTTCCAGGCGGCGATGCGCTGGCCGCACATGTTCATGACGTTGTCGCCGACCTATATGGGGCTGGCGCAGGCTGCGTATGACTTCACCGTCAGATATCTGCGCGGCGAGGTGCCGGGCATGCCGCCGGTCAAGCGGCGGATGTACCCGACCAAGCAGATCGCGGTCGCGCAGATGCAGATCAAGCTGGAGCAGATCAAGGGAATCTGGTTCCAGGCCGTCTCCGAGGCGCGAGCCAATCCGAGCAAGGAGCAGGTGCTGCGCGCGTATGCGGCGCAGTACTCGGTGATGGAGGGCGCCAATGACTTGGCGGCGCTCGCCATCCGCACATGCGGCGGGCAATCGATGCTGAAGACGCTGCCGCTGGAGCGCATCTATCGCGACAGCCGTTGCGGCTCCCTGATGCTGCCCTGGACCGCCGAATTGTGCCTCGACCGCATCGGCCGCGAGGCACTGTACGAGCCCGGCGAGACGGACGACTGAGCGTGGACCTCTGCAGCCTGATCGAGCGCAACGCGGCGTTCACGCCGGACAAGCCGGCGATCCACTTCGAAGGCAGGACGCTGAGCTATGCCGATTTCAGCGAGCGCATAGCGCGGACAGCGCGGGCGCTGAAATCCGAGTTCAGCGTCGGACGCGGCGACCGCGTCGCGATTTTGAGCCTCAACCGGCCGGACTATCTGGTCTTGCTCTATGCCTGTGCGCGACTCGGCGCGATCTTGGTGCCGCTGAACTGGCGGCTGGCGGTGGCCGAGCAGGTCTTCATTCTCTCGGATGCTGCCGCCAAGGTGCTGGTGCTGGAGCAGGCGTTCGCGCCGGTGCTGCCGGCGCTCGCCCAGAGCCATCCGGAGACCGTGCCGGTCGGCATCGACTGTTCGCCGTCGAACGGATTGCAGATCGACGATCTGCTGGGCCGCGGTCACGGCGATGATCGCAACCCGCACATCGACCTCTCCTGCCCGCTGCTGATCGTCTACACCTCGGGCACCACGGGCCGGCCGAAGGGCGCGGTGCTGCGCCAGGAGGCGTTGCTGTGGAATGGGGTGATGAGCCAGCACATGCATGGCCTCACCTCCGACGATCACGTGCTGACGGTGCTGCCGCTGTTCCATGTCGGCGGCCTCAACATCCAGACTACGCCGGCGCTGCATCACGGCGCCACCGTTACGCTGCACACCCGCTTCACGCCGGATTCGACACTGGCGGCGATCGTCAACGAACGGCCGACGTTGACCGTGCTGGTGCCGGCAACCATCCAGGCCGTCACCGAGCATCCCGATTGGAATGCGACGGACCTGTCCTCGCTCAGGGCTGTTGCGACCGGATCGAGCATCGTGCCGCCGGCGCTGATCGAACGCATCACCGCGCGCGGCGTGCCGGTGCTGCAGGTCTATGGCTCGACCGAGACCTGCCCGATCGCGGTCTACACACGGCTCGGCGGCGACCTCTCGCGCGCAGGCTCGACCGGCCTGCCCGGGCTGTGCTGCGAAGCCAAGATCATCGACAAGGACGGCGACGAGCTTTCGGCGGGCAAAGCGGGCGAGATCGCCGTGCGCGGGCCCAATCTGTTCTTCGAATATTGGGGCAACGCCAAAGTCACGCAGCAGGCGATCCATGACGGCTGGTACCGCACCGGCGACATCGCCCAGCGCGATGCCGAGGGGTACTTCTTCGTGCTCGAGCGCAAGAACAACATGATCATCTCCGGCGGCGAGAACGTCTATCCGGCCGAGATCGAGCGCGTGCTCGGCGAGCATCCCGACGTCGTCGAATGCGGCGTGATCGGCCGGCCCGATCCGCGCTGGGACGAGGTGCCGGTAGCGTTCGTCGTCAAGCGCCAGGGCTGCGCGCTCGATGCGGACACCTTGCGCGCGCATCTGCAGGCGCAGCTCGCGCGCTTCAAGGTGCCGCGCGACATCGTGTTCGTCGACGACCTGCCGCGCACTGCGCTCGGCAAGGTGCAGCACCATCTGCTGCGCCAGATCGATGGCCCCAAATGATCGGCATGGAGACGCGCTCTTGAAAATTGCAGTGCTCGGCGGCGGCAACGGCTCCTTTGCAGCGGCAGGCGATTTCGCGCTCGGAGGTCACGAGGTCCGGCTGTGGCGCCGCGATGTGGACGCTGTCGCGCAGCATCGCGCGGCGGGCTCGACGATCATCGTCAAGGACGTCAATGGCCGTCATGAGGCCAGGCTGGCGCTGGTCACGACGGATATCGGCGAGGCCGTCTATGGCGCCGAGCTGATCCTCTGCCCGGCACCGGCCTTCACGCAGGCAGCCATCGCGCACCAACTTGCGCCGCATCTCGTCGACGGTCAGGTCGTATTCCTGCCGCCGGCGACCTTCGGCACGATGATCTTCGCGGCGGCCGCGCGTGATGCCGGCAATGAAGCCAACATCAGCTACGCCGAGACCGGCACGCTGCCCTGGCTGACGCGCAAGCACGGCCCGTTCGAGGTCGCGATCACCATCCGGGCCAAGCGGCTGCCGGTCGGCGTGTTTCCGCTGAACACGGCCGCACATGCGCTCGATGTCATCGGCCGCGCCTTCCCCGGCGTGATCGAGCCCTGTGGCGACGCGCTGTCGGGCGCGCTGATGAATGCCGGCTGCATCATCCATCCGCCGCTGATCGTGATGAATGCAGGTCCGATCGAGCATTTCGAGCGCTGGGACATCCACAAGGAGGGCACGCAACCTTCGATCCGCCGCGTCACCGATGCGCTCGATGCGGAGCGGATTGCGGTGCGCGAAGCGCTCGGCTACGGCGCGCCGCATTTTCCGCTGGCGCATCACTACGCCAAGGAGGGCGAGATCTGGATGTACGGCCGCGGCTCGCACGACCGGCTCACCGATTCCGGCGATTGGCGCGAGCAGCTCGTGCTGATGCAGCACCGCTACATGCGCGAGGATCTCAGGCTCGGCCTGTCGTTCCTGATCTCGGCCGCCGAGCTGAGCGGCACGCCGACGCCGCTCGCCCGCGCCTTCCTGGCCATCGGCGGTGCGATCTGCGGCGAGGATTTCATGGCAACGGGACGCACGCTCGCCCGCCTCGGCCTTGGTGGTCTCGACCGGACCGCGCTGCAGGCGCTGCTGCGTGATGGATTTGCTCAATGAGCGGGCGCGGTCATATCGCCTGCCTCGGCGCCGGCCGCATGGGCCGCGGCATCGCCGTGGCCTTCGCCTATGCCGGCCATCCCGTGACGATGATCGACATCAAGTCGCGCACGCCGGAGGAGTTCGCCGGGCTGGAGCGCGACGCGCTCGGCGAGGTCGGCGCGACGTTCGCGACCTTGGCGCGGCTCGGGATGCTGCAAGCCGCCGATGCCGAAAAGCTGATGGGCAATATCGCCGTCGCGCCGGCCAGCGCGAGCAGCGATGTGCTGGCGCAGACGACGCTGGTGTTCGAAGGCGTGCCGGAGATCGTGGACCTCAAGCGCGAGGTGCTCGGGGCAGCGTCGCGCGCGGTCGCGCCCGACGTGATCATCGCCTCGACGACCTCGACGATCCTGGTCAACGATCTCTCCGGTGCGGTGGAGCGCCCTGAGCGCTTCCTGAATGCGCACTGGCTCAACCCGGCCTATCTGATCCCGCTGGTCGAGATCTCGCCGGGCCAGGCGACGGATCCCGATGTCACGGCGCGGCTGAAGGCGCTGCTCGAAGGCATCGGCAAGGTGCCGGTGGTCTGCGCGGCCACGCCGGGCTTCATCGTGCCGCGCATCCAGGCGCTCGCCATGAATGAGGCGGCGCGCATGGTCGGCGAAGGGGTCGCCAGCGCCGAGGAGATCGACAAGGCGATCCGCTACGGCTTCGGCTTCCGCTACGCCGTGCTCGGCCTGCTCGAATTCATCGACTGGGGCGGCGGCGACATCCTCTACTACGCCAGCCGCTATCTCGAGGGCGCGCTCCACAGCGACCGCTATCGCGCGCCCGAGGTGATCGAGCGCAACATGGCGGAGGGCCGCATCGGCCTGCGCACCGGCGCCGGATTCCTCGATTATTCCGGTATGGATGTCGCAGCCTATCGCGAGCAGCGGCTCGGCGCGCTGGTCGACATGCTGCGGCATTTCAAGCTCGCCCGGCCGCCGGTTGTGGATTGAGCACGCAGCGAGGCTGATCGTCGCGTGGCGCATAGCCGTAGGGTGGGCAAAGGCGCGCAGGCGACACTGCGCGCCTCATGCTGCGCTCCATCGCGCGCCGTGCCCACCATGTCGCTCCGCATGCCTGGATGCACGGTGGGCACGCAACCGCCCTGCGGGCGGCTGCTTTGCCCACCCTACAGCGGTGTCGCTGCCGGCCCTTTGCGGGTATCAACTGCAACTGCATCAACAAACTCTGCCGTCGTCCCGGCGAGCGCCGGGACCCATAACCCCAGGGAGGAGTTTGGGGACGCGCGTCGATCATCTCGCAAAACAATGACTGCCGCGGAGTATGGATCCCGGGTCGGCGCCGCGACGCGCTTTGCGCGTCACGGCTTGCCCAGGACGACAATGGTGGGTGGATCGGAACACGGGTCAAACAGCGGGCGGCATGACGTCTCGTTCTCGCGGCGCATTTGCGCCCGAGCGTTGCGATCAGTTCGTCCCTCTTCAAATGCAGAGGGCGCAGGGAAGGCCAGGCGTCGGCTGACGCCTGCGGCCCGCCTGCGAAAAAGAATGCAGGCGGCAGGTACCACAGGTGCAGCCGGAAACACCCGGCCTTCCCTGCGCGACGGTCTTCACGCTTATACGCAGTCTCCCTGGTGCGCCGGGCTTGTTGGCCACCATGGCAACAATGCGCTTTAGGCGCATTGCGCTGGACACCAGCTTCGGGGTGTCAGGACGCTGCGACTTCACGTCCGCAATCGATCGTTCGTCCGCGCCCTCATGAGAGGACGCTGCGATCTCTCGCGGCCATCGCTCCCCGCCTCGCGTGTCGTGACGATCGCGCGCAACGCCCCTCCGCAGTGAGGCGGGATGGCGAGAGAGAACCATGAATTCCGAAAAATAGCAAGTAAATTATTTTTTTCGGAATACGCCCCGGGCATCTTCCGTTGCTCATCGCGGACGCTTCGCCATTTAGGGCGATCTACCCACCACGGTGACGGTGCGCTCCCCTCCCCGCAAGGGAGAGGGGAGTACACTGCCCGCTGGGCGCGTGCTCGCGAGCCACAACGAGAACTATCCGAACACGTCCTGCAGCACGCCCTCCTTGATCACGGCCACACCGTCCAGCTCGATCGTGGTGCCCATCATCGGCAGGTCGAAATGGCCAGCCGTGTAGCGGCCGGCGAATTCGTTGGCGCCGGTGGAGAACAGGAAATTGCCGGGGACGGCGCGCAACTCGGTGCCGTTGGTGTCGCGCTGGTCGTACATGGTCAGCGCCTCGTAGCGCGCGCCGGGGTTCATGCCCCAGCCGACATGCGACACCGCATAGGCCTCGCGGTCGCCCCAGGAGGCGAGATAGGAACGCATCATCGCGGCATCGGCACCCTCGCCGTCCAGCCCGGTGACGTAGTCGTCGCAGAGGGTCATCGTCACCGGTGACGTGAGATAGCGCTTGAAGGTGAGGTTGATGTCGCCGGACGCCATCACGATGGTGCCGTTGACGGAGCCGCTCTTGGGGAAGCTGACGACGATGCCGCCCGGCCAATGCGCGAGCGTGCCGGGACGGTCGGTCCAGCCCCAGACGCCGACGGTGGAGGCGCCCTCCATGATCACGTCGAGATCGGTGCCGGCCTTCGAGGTCACGCGCATCCGCTTGGTGCCGCGCAGCATCTTGGCGGCGGCGCGCACGCGCTTCTCGAGCGCAGAGTCGGGCACCATGCGCTCGAGCGCCTCGGGATGCTCGTTGGAGATCACGAGAATGCGCGCGCCGGCTTTCAGGATCTCCGGCGTCTCCACCGCATGCATCAAGCCTTCGATGGTGCAGTCGACGACAAAGCCGGCCTGCTGCAGCGCTGAGACCACCGGCCCGAGCTTGCCGATCGCCTCCGACGCGCCGGTCGAACGGACGGGAACGGGATGCTTGTTGCGCGGGGTCGGCACCACGACATGGAACGGACGCGCCCCCATCCGCAACAGCGCCAACTCCGCAAGGTGGACGTTGAGGGCGCGCGACTGCGTTTCCGACAGGATCGCGGCGGTGTCACCCGCCTTGACGGCACAGCGCTCGAAGATCTCGCAGAATGCGTCGATCCATTTCGCCTCGATGCGATCCGCCAGCATGGTACGTTCTCCCGATTGTTGTTGGTGTTGTTATCAGACTGAGGGAAAGCCGCGCAGCAGATAAGCGCGCAGGCCTTGCAGCAGGGCGTTGAGAATGAGACCCAGCAGCGAGATCGTGATCAGCGGCACGAACATGTCGACAGCCTGGAAGGTGCGCGCGGCGGTCACCAGCACGTGACCGAGCCCGTCGGTCGAGGTGATCATCTCGGCCAGGAACACGACGATGCAAGAGATCACGAGGCCGATGCGGCAGCCGGTCAGGATCGACGGCATCGCGGCCGGCAGCACCACCTTCCACAAGACGTCGCGCGGCGGCGTGCCGGCCGCGAGCGCCGACCAGATCAGCTTCTGCTCGACGGTCGTCGCGCCGTAGTAGGTCGACAGCAGGATCGGAAACAGCGCGTCCGCCGCCACCAGCATGATCTTGGATTCGTGGCCGAAGCCGAGCAGCAGCAGGAACGCCGGATAGAGCGCGACCTTCGGCAGCGGCGCCAGCACGCGCACGATCGGCTTGACGGCGGCGTTGACAAGCGGGCTCACCGCAGCGGCAATTCCAAGGGAAACACCGAGCGCCACGGCGATCGCAAAGCCGGCGAACAGCCGGAACAGCGTTGCCGCGATGTCCTGCTGAAACGTGACACTGGTGAGCTGCTGGCCCATCCGCAAAAACACCTGCCCCGGCGGCGGCAGCAGGGTCGGCGGCGCATAGCCGAACGACACCAGCCCCTGCCACAGCAGCAGGACCAGCACGATCGGCGCGGCGCCAAGGAGGATGTCGTTGGAGGTGCGCGTCATGAGAAGCTCAGCGGCATGTCGAACTGCGGCTCGGACCAGCGCACCAGCCAGCGCCTGACGACCTCGAACGCCGCATCGAGGCAGATGCCCATGGCGCCGATGATGATGATCATCGCGAACACCGTGTCGTACTGGCCCATGTCGAGCGCGTTGAACAGGATGTTGCCGGCGCCGGACTGCCGCGCGATCATCTCGCTCGTCACCATCGTGATCAGCGCCAGCACGATTCCGGTGCGGCAGCCGGTGAGGATCTCCGGAAGCGCCGCGGGCAGGACGATGCGCAGCAGGCGCTCGCCGGCCGAGAGCCCCATCGCCGCACCCGACCACAGCATCTTCTCCTCGACCGCCTTGGCGCCCTCGAAGCTGTGGTAGATCACCGGAAGGCTGACGCCGAGGAAGATCACCAACGTCTTGGAGATGTCGCCGACGCCGAGCCACAGCATAATGATTGGCATCAGCGCCGCCTTCGGCACCGGATAGATCAGCATCAGCAGCGGATTGAAGAAGGCGGCTGTCGACCGGCTGCGCCCCATCAGGAGCCCGAGCGGAATCGAGAACGCAAGCGCCAGCGCGAAGCCGATCGCCATCCGCCGCAGCGAGGCCAGGATGTTGATCAGGGATTCCTTGTCGGTGAGGATCGGCGGGATCGCACGCAGCGATTCCAGCGCGGTCGGAAAGCTGTCGTTCTTCAGCCCGAGCGAGGCGAGCTGCCACGCCAGCAGCAGACCGCAGCAAGCCAGCACCGGCGCGAGCGGCTTCAGCAGGCCGTTCATGACGGCAGCTCGTTGTCACCGGAATCGTCGAACATGCGCTCGATGTCGACGATGTATTTCTGGTAGCGCGGGTCCAGCAGAAGCTCCTCGCGGCGTCGAGGGCGCGGCAGGTCGATGTCGATCACCTCGCGGATGCGGCCAGGCGAGCGCGACATCATCACGACCTTGTCGGACAGGAACACGGCTTCCTCGACCGAGTGGGTCACGAACAGCACCGTCTTGCGGTCGCGCTCCCAGATGTCGAGCAGGTCGTTCTGCAGCCGCGTGCGCGTATGCGCGTCGAGCGCGCCGAACGGCTCGTCCATCAGCAGCACCTCCGGCCCGTAGGCCAGCGTGCGCGCCAGCGCGACGCGCTGCTTCATGCCGCCGGAGAGCTCCTTGGGATAGAATTTCTCGAAGCCGGTAAGTCCGACCATGGCGAGCAAAGTCCGCGCGAGCGCCTCGGCCTTCGCCGGCTTCTTGCCCTGCTGCAGCGGACCATACATGACGTTGCCGAGCACGCTCTTCCAGGGAAACAGCGCGAACTCCTGGAACACCGGGCCGCGATCAGTGCCGGGACCGGTGATCGGCTTGCCCTTCATCTTCGCCGTGCCTTTGGTGGGGCTGACGAAGCCACCGACGATGTAGAGCAAGGTCGACTTGCCGCAGCCGGAGGGCCCGAGGATGGAGACGAAGGCGCCCTCGCCGACCGAAAGCGAAATGTCCGACAGCGCAGTGTGGTCGCGGCGCGACGACGTCTTGAACACCTGCGACACGTGATCGATCTCGATGATCGGCGTGGCCGCGCGGCGGCCGAGCGGAGCGCCCGCGAGCTGGCCGGGTCGGATCGGGGTCACGCCCATGTCGGCTTCTCTTTCCGATGCAGCACGCTTAGAGGCTCCGTGATATCAGGCATGAAGACTGCCGCAGACGATCGTTTTAAACCACATCCGCCGTCATTCCGGGGCAAGGCCGAAAGGCCTTGAACCCGGAATCTCGAGATTGCCTTGCGTCATGCTCAACAAGCTCGAGATTCCGGGTTCAATCATCGAAGCGCAACCGCTTCGCGTCTGCGCCTCGACGATTGCCCCGGAATGACGGGGACCTGGAAAGATTAGCAAGAACCCTGCCAATCGTCCCACGCGCGCCGCTCATTGCTGCTCCTGATCGAACCAGGGCCATTCGGCCGGTCCCTCATGCGTGACGGCGCCGAGCGGCGCCTGCCCGACCAATTTCGCATACTTCGCCAGCGCTCCCGCGCGGTGCCGCGGCGGCCGCTGCGTCCAGTGCTTGCGGCGCGAAGCCAGCTCAACGTCATCAAGCAGCACATCGAGCGTGCGCGCCTTGGCATCGATGCGGATCGGATCGCCGTCTTGCACCATCGCCAGCGGACCGCCGACGAAGGCTTCCGGCGAGACATAGCCGATGCACATGCCGCGGGTGGCGCCGGAGAAGCGGCCGTCGGTGATCAGCGCAACCTTCTCGCCCATGCCCTGGCCATAGATCAGCGCGGTGACGCCGAGCATCTCGCGCATCCCCGGACCGCCGACCGGACCTTCGTTGCGGATGATCAGCACCTCGCCCGCCTGATAACTGCGCGCGCGGACCGCGGCGACGCAGGCCTCCTCGTCCTCGAACACCCGCGCGCGGCCCTCGAACACCAGGCTCTTGAGGCCGGCAATCTTGATGACGGCGCCGTCGGGCGCGAGGTTGCCCTTGAGGACGGCCACGCCGCCATCCGCCATGATGGGCTTGGCCGGGCTGAAGACGATCTCGCCGTCCGGCGGGTTGGCCGAGCCGTATTCATCAGCCAGCGTGCGGCCCGTGACAGTGATGCAGGAGCCGTCGATGTGGCCGCTCTCGATCAGCGCGCGGATCACCACGGCGGCGCCGCCGACGTCGTAGACGTCCTTCGCCGTGTACTTGCCGCCCGGCCTGAGATTGCCGATCAGCGGCGTGCGCGCGAACACCTCACCGACATCGTCGAGGGTGAAGCGGATGCCGGCCTCATTGGCGATCGCCGGCAGATGCAGCGCGGCGTTGGTGGAGCCGCCGGTAGCCGCGACGATGGCCGCCCCGTTCTCCAGCGCCTTCCGGGTCACGATGTCGCGCGGCAGCGGGCCGCCATGCGCGAGCATCTGCATGATCAGGCGTCCGGCCTGCCGCGCGACGTGCGCGCGCTCGGCATAGATTCCGGGGATCATCGAGACGTTGGGCATCGACAGGCCCATCGCCTCCGACAGCATGCCCATGGTGTTGGCGGTGAACTGCCCGGCGCAGGCGCCGATGGTCGGCAGGCAGGTCCGCTCGATGCCTTCGAGCGTCTGTGCATCGATCTCGCCGGTCATGTAGCTGCCGACCGCTTCATACGAGTCGAGCACCGTGAGCGTCCTGCCCCGGTACTTGCCGGGCAGCGCGCTGCCGCCATAGATGAAGATCGACGGAACGTTGCAGCGGACCATGCCCATCATGACGCCGGGCAGGGTCTTGTCGCAGCCGCCGAAGCCGATCAGCGCGTCATAGGCCAGGCCATGGACCACGGCCTCGATGGAGTCGGCAATCAGCTCGCGCGAGAACAGAGAGAACTTCATCCCCTCATGGTTCATGCTGATGCCGTCGGAGACCGAGACGGTGGCGAATTCCCGCGGCGTGCCGCCGGCTTCGGAGACGCCCGTCTTCGCCGCATCGACCTGGAAATCGTGCGTCATGTTGCAGGGCGTCTGCTCGCCCTTCTGGCTAACGACGCCGATCATCGGCTTGGCGATGTCGGCATCGTCCAGCCCCATCGCGCGCATGAAGGCCCGGTGCGGAGCGCGATCGAGCCCTTCCACCGTCACACGCGATCGCAGCTTCCTCATCGACAAGGCTCCGCGTGAAGCCGCCTACTGGATCGGCGCGACGATCGTGGGATGCTTGAACTGGGCGACGTCGAGCTTCGGCAGCATGCCGGTCTCGGCGTAGATGTCGAGCATCTTCTGGATCGCCGGGAAGTTCGGCGCGGCGACCGGATCGCGGCCGAAATCATTGTCCTTCAGCAGATAGGTGTCGATCACGGCGACCGGCGCCTTCATGACCTCCGACACCACCTTCAAGGTCTCGTCGCGATTGGCGAGCGCCTTCTTCATGCCGGCGGTGATGTCGCGGACATAGGCCTTCACCAGCTCCGGGTTCTTGTCGACGAAATCGGCGCGACAGGCCTCGAGGATGTGGACGATGTTCGGCATCGCCTCGGACAGCGAGAACAGCTTGCGGGTGCCGCCCTTGGCCTCGGCGCGCGCGGCAAAGGGTTGATTCATGTTGACGGCGTCGACACGGCCCTGGCGCAGCGCATCTTCCGACACCGCGAAGCCGACTTCGACAAGCTTGATGTCCTTGGCCGGATCGAGCCCGGCCTGCTTCAGCAACATGTTGAACGGCCCTTGCGTGCCGCCGCCGATCACGGAAATGCCGACCGTCTTGCCCTTGAGATCGGCGATGGTCTTGATCGGGGAATCGTCCTTGACCGCCCAGTAGACCGAGAAGCCGCCCGGCTTCTCATAAACGTGCTGGGCGACGATGTAGGCCTTGAGGCCGCCGCCGACGACGCCGTTCGCCAGTGACAGCGGCGCTTGCGTGGCACAGTCGAGCGCGCCGGCGGCGAGCGCCTGCGTCATCGGTGCCGTTCCCTGGAACTGGGTCCATTCGATGTTGTAGGTCTTGCCGAGATCCGGAAATTCGGTCGGCCGCTTCATCATCCAGTATTTGGATTCTTCCGCCGGGATGGTCCAGCCGACGCGGATCGTCTGCTGTGCGAATGTCGGCCCCGCGCTCGTCACCAAAGCCATCGCCGCGAGTGCCGCCAGCATCAACCGTTTCCGCATCACGCCCCTCCGCCATTTCAAAAAGGAACCTCGCGGAGAATGTTTCATGTCTCAAATATCTGTGCAAGCGCGGAAAACGCCCCGCCTTTGCCTGCCCCATGGGCAAGCCCGCTTTGCAGCGCGACAAGGCCGGGTCATCGTGAAACGCCCCGCGGTCCGTGTGCCGCGGCGCGGTCGACAACGCAAGGTCGCATGCTCCAAGCTGGCGAAAGTGGCCGTTCAGCCGACTGGCGTCGCCGCGTCGCACGCGCTAGGGAGAAGCCCCGAATTGACCTTTTGAGGAGTTCTTCGATGTCGATCCAGCGTTTCGAAATTGGCCCGCGCATGAGCCAGGTCGTGGTTCACGGCAATACCGTCTATCTCGCGGGAGTCGTCGCGCAGAAGACGGCCGGTGAAAGCGTCACCAAGCAGACCGAGGAGATTCTCTCGATCATCGACGGCCACCTCGCCAAGGCCGGCACCGACAAGTCGAAGCTGTTGTCCGCGACGATCTACCTCACCGACATCAAGACCTTCGGCGAAATGAACGCCGTGTGGGATGGCTGGGTCTCGGCCGGCAACACCCCGGCGCGCGCCACGGTCGAAGCCAAGCTGGCTGCGCCGCAATACACCGTCGAGATCATGGTGATCGCGGCGAAATAGGCGCGCTGGGTCGCCGCGCACTAGTCAGTGTCGCGGCGACCAGTATTGCGATTGAGCGGACCACGCCGCTCGCGCATGAGCCCTTCCGGAAGCACCGGCTCGGTGCCGGGCAACGGCTCGGCCCGCACGTCGGCGCCCCACTGCTCCTGCTGGCGGGGCGTCGTTTTGTCCTTGACCTGGTGCGACTGCGGCAGACCGTCCTTGCTGACGGGGTCGTAGGCGCCGGAGCGCAGGTCGCGGGTGTCTCTGCCTGTCATGATCTTTCAACAAGCGGTGTCCAGCATTCGTTCCTGATCGCCGGCATGGAACAGATGCCCTCCTGCCGCCGCAGGACCAGCCACGGTCAGGACTGCGGCCGCAGCGGCGCGCCCTCGCGGACGCCGTCGACCTTCACGGCCAGCCGTTTGATCTTGTCGTAAAGCGTCTGCTTCGGAATGCTCAGCAGCGCCGCAGTCGCCGGCACGTCGCCGAGCTTGCGGCGCAACGCATCCTCGATGATCGAGCGCTCGATGTTCTCCAGCTGCCGTGGCAGCGACAGCTCCGAGGCCGCGGCGCCCGAGCGGTCGAGGACCTTGCGGTCGAGCACACCGAGCACGAAGCGGTCGGCGACGTTGCGCAGCTCGCGCACGTTGCCCGGCCATGAGTAGCCGAGCAGCAGCGACATGGTCTGCTCGTTCACGATCGGCGCGTCGCGCTCGAACCGCTTGGCAGCCTCGAGGGTGAAGTGCTCGAACAGGATCGGGATGTCCTCGCGGCGTTCGCGCAACGGAGGCAGCTCGATGAACGCGACGCCGAGACGATAATACAGATCGGCGCGGAACAGCTTCTGCTCGCTGAGCTCGAACAGATTGGCCTTGCTGGCCGCCACCACGCGGCAATCCACCGCCACAGGCTTGTTGGAGCCGACGCGCTCGACCGAGCGGTCCTGCAACGCCCGCAGCAGCTTCACCTGCACGCTGAGCGGCATGCTCTCGATTTCGTCGAGGAACAGCGTGCCGCCATGGGCATATTCGATCTTGCCGATCCGCTGCTTGGTCGCGCCGGTGAAGGCGCCGGCCTCGTGGCCGAACAATTCGCTCTCGACCAGCGACTCCGGCAGGCCGCCGCAATTCACCGCGACATAGTTGCCGCCGCGCCTGGCGCTGTGAGCGTGCAGGCAGCGGGCGACGACGTCCTTGCCGGTGCCGGTCTCGCCATAGATCGTCACGTCGACATTGGTCGAGGCCAGGGTCGAGACCAGGCGGCGCACCTCCTGGATCTGCGGCGAACGCCCGAGCAGGCTCGCCTCGATGCCCTGGCGGTCGGCGAGCGCCGAGCGCAGCGCGCGGACTTCGAGCGTCAGGCGGCGCTTGTCGAGCGCGCGGCGAACGACGGAGACGAGCTGCTCCGACGAGCACGGCTTCTCGATGAAGTCATAGGCGCCGCTGCGCATCGCTTCCACGGCCATCGAGATATCGCCGTGTCCGGTGACCAGGATGACCGGCAGGTCCGGATCGAGCCGGTGCAGCTCGGACAGCCACTCGGTGCCGCTCTTGCCACGCAGCCGCACGTCGGAGACCACCACGAACGGCATGTCGGCGCGAACGGTCGTGCCTGCGGCTTCGGCGGAGGCGAACGGCGTGACCGAGAGCCCGGCGAGCTGCAGCGCCTGGACGGCGCCGATGCGGACATCCTCGTCGTCCTCGACATAGATCACGCCGACCGGTTGCTCAGGAGTCATGCGGGAACCTCTTCAATCGGCAAGCGGCAGCAGCACAATGAACTCGGCGCCGGACGGTTCGAGATTCCGCGCCCGCAGCTCGCCGCCGAACGACCGCGCGATGTGATTGGCGATCACGAGCCCAAGTCCGAGACCCTTGCCGGCCGGCTTGGTCGTCACGAAGGGCTCGAACAGGCGCGGCAGGACATCGGCGGCGATCGCCGGGCCGCTGTTGGCGATGGTGATGCGGCACTGGCCCTCCTCACGCACGGCGCGGATGTGGATGGACTTCCGCGCCGCGCCCTCGACGGCATCGAGCGCGTTGGCGATGATGTTGCAGAGCAGTTGCTCGAGCCGGATCTGATCGGCCCTGACATGAAGCTCGGGCGCGAGATCTATGGTGACGTCGACATTGCCGTCCTTCACCCGCGCGCCGAGGATCTTGAGCGTCTCGGACTGCGCCTGCTCGACCGAGACGGCGTCGAGCGGCGCGTTCGATTTGTAGGCGAACACGCGCAGCTGGCCGGTCAGGCGCGCCAGACGGCGGACCAACTCGCCGATGCGGATGAGATTGCCGCGGGCGTCGCCGATCATGCCGCGATCGATGAATTGCACGGCATTGTCGGAGGCGGTCTGCAGCGCCGCCAGCGGCTGGTTGATCTCGTGCACCATGCCGGCCGACATCTGGCCGAGCACGGCGAGCTTGCCGGCATGGACGAGTTCGTCCTGCGCGGCGCGCAATTCGGCGGTGCGCTCCTGCACCCGCATTTCCAGCCTGTCATTGGCGGCCTGCAGCGCGGCCTGGCTCGCCAGCCGCTGCCGGATCTCGCGGCGTCGCTGCGCCAGCAGGCCGAACGCCAGCAGCGCCACGATGCTGGCGAGACCCGAGAGCGTGCCGATGATCAAGGCCGTCCGCCGGATCGGCGCCTCGTCGTCGAGCAGCAGCAGCTGCCATTGCCGCCCGTTGAGCGGACGCTCGTCGACGCTGTAGACCGCGCCGCGCTCGGTCGCGACCTGGCCGCCGCGATCGGTCCTCTCCGTGAAGCTCCAGCCGAGCGGCGCGAGGCTGGAGCTGCCATAGGGCTTGGACGTCGCGATCTCCTCGAGCGCGTCGGCCGAGAGCGGCGTCAACGGGCGGAAACGCCATTCCTCGCGCGAGGCGAGAATGGTGACGCCGCGGGCGTCGACCAGCAGCATGTCGGCACCGCGGTTGCGCCATTCGCGCTCGAAGGCATCGAGATTGACCTTGACGACGGCGACACCGATCGTCCGTCCCTCTTGCTTGACGGCATAGGACAGGTAATAGCCGGCGCGCGCGCTGGTGATGCCGATGCCGAAGAACACGCCGCGGCCGGTCGCCAGCGCCTGGCGCATATAGGGGCGGTAGGACAGGTTGCTGCCGACCGGCGTTCCCGGCTGATCGAAGTCGGCGGCGGCGATCGCATCACCGGCGACGGTGAGGACATAGAGGTTGTCGGCGCCGGCCAGCAGATTGATCGACTTCAGATGCAGGCTGACGCTCTGCTGCAGCGCGCGATCGTCCGGCGTGCCGAGCAGCCGGAAGACATCGGGCGAGGTCTCCAGCAGCGAGGGCAGATATTCGAAGCGCGAGAGGTAGCCGTCGAGCTGCGCGGCCTCGACCGCCAGCCGCTGCTGGGCCGCGGCGTGCCGCTGATCGAGCCCGCGGGAAAAGGCAATGGCATAGCCGAGCCATGCCGCGACGCCGACCAGCGCAGCCGCCATCACTCCGCGAGCGACCCAGCCCACGCGCCTGCGGACCACCGCGGTGACGTCGGGATGTCCCTCGAGGCCGATCCGGAATGGAAGGTCCGTCATTCCCTTTTCCAGGCCCATCACGTTCCAGGCCCATCACTTCCCAGGCCCGTGTACCGGGCCGCGGCTGCCGTATCCGTAATTGTGCTGCAAGTCTAAGGTCTTGCCGGGCAATAGGCGACAACAAAATCGGCCGGGCCGACGCCAAGGCGCCCTCGTCAGTGCAGCTTGACGTGCGGCTCGGTGCGGCGGGTGATCAGGCGCGCCAGCGTGTCCAGCGACACCTTCGCGAGCCCGTGCAGCGCGTATTCGTGCATCTTGTAGAGCGACAGATACATCATCCGCGCGAACAGGCCTTCGAACACCAGATTGCCGCCGACCAGCGCGCCCATCATCGAGCCGACCGTGCTGAACTCGCCGAGTGACACCAGCGAGCCGAAATCGTGATAGCGGTAGTCCGCCAGCGGCTCGCCTCTGACGAAGCGCGGAATCTGCTTGTAGAGATGCGACGCCTGCTGATGCGCCGCCTGCGCCCGCGGCGGCACGTTGCCGCGCTCGTCCCAGGAGCAGGCCGAACAGTCGCCGATCGCGAAGACGCGTTCGTCGCGCGTGGTCTGCAGGGTCTGCCTGACCACGAGCTGGTTGATGCGGTTGGTCTCCAGGCCCGCAATGTCCTTCAGGAAGTCGGGCGCCTTGACGCCCGCGGCCCAGACGATCAACTCGGCCGGGATGACACGGCCGTCGACAAGGCTGACCTTGTCGGCGCCGACCTCGGCGACCTTGGCGCCAACCAGGACCTCGACGCCGAGCTTTGCGAGCAGCTTCTCGGTCTCGCGCGAGACCCGCTCAGGCAATGCCGGCAACACCCGGCCCGCGGCCTCGATCAGCGTGATCCTGATGTCCTTCTCGGCGTCGACCTGGTCGAGACCATAAGCCACCACCTCCCGCGTCGTCCGATGCAGCTCCGCGGCCAACTCGACCCCCGTGGCCCCCGCCCCGATGATCGCGACCTTGAGCTGATGCGCGGCGATCGGCGACGACTGCGAATGGACGCGGATGCAGGCGTTGACCATGCGCTCGTGGAAGCGCCTGGCGTCGCGCTGCGACTCCAGCTTGATGGCGTGATCGACCACGCCCGGCGTGCCGAAATCGTTGTTCTGGCTGCCGATGGAAATGACGAGCACGTCATAGAGGATGGTCCGCTGCGGCGTGACCTCGCGCCCCTCGGCGTCGAGGTAGGGCGCCACCAGCACCTCGCGCTTGTCGCGATCGAGCCCGATCATGTCGCCGATGCGGTAGTGGAAGCCGTGCCAATAGGCCTGGGCGAGATAGTCGACCTCGTGCGCGGAGATGTCCATGCTGCCGGCCGCGATCTCGTGCAGCTTCGGCTTCCAGACATGGGTGCGGTTGCGCTCGACCAGCGTGACGTCGAGCTTGCCCTTGCGGCCGTATCTGTCTCCGAGACGGGTCGCGAGCTCCAAGCCGCCGGCGCCGCCGCCGACGATCACGATGCGAGGAACACCAGACTGCGCAACGGCCATCATCCAATCTCCCCGAGGGTGACCGCGGCGCGACGGAATGACTGCGATGTCACTCCGGCTGCGTCATCGCTTCGGCACCGCCGCCCCAGCCAGCGCGACCATGTTCACGATACGCCGTATCGTCGCGATGGTCAGACCATGCCGGCCTTGCGGCACCAGGCAGGATGCCTCCACGGTAAACCCCTGCCTGCCGCCACCTTAGCAGATTATCCGAGATGTTGGCGGCATCGCGATTGGGCAGGGCCGCGGCCGGCGCTACCGACGCTGGAATGCGACAGCAGCGCCCACCGCGACCGCAGGCCTATCCCGTCGTGACTGCGACTTCGACATCGGCCGGATCGATATCGCGATCGAGCGCGATGCGCAGCTTGTCGCGATCGAGCTCGCCTTCCCACCACGCCACGATCACGCAGGCGACGCCGTTGCCGCACAGATTGGTCAGTGCGCGGCACTCGCTCATGAACTTGTCGATGCCGAGCACGATCGCCATGCCCGGAACGAGCTCCGGCCGCACGGCCGCAAGCGTTCCGGCCAGGGTGATGAAGCCGGCGCCGGTGATGCCCGAGGCGCCCTTCGAGGTCAGCATCGCGACCAGCAGGATCGTGATCTGCTCGCCGAAGGAGAGGTGAACGTTCATCGCCTGCGCGATGAACAGCGTCGCCAGCGTCATGTAGATGTTGGTGCCGTCGAGATTGAACGAGTAGCCGGTCGGAACCACCAGGCCGACGACCGGCTTGGAACAGCCGAGCCGCTCCAGCTTCTCCATCATCTGCGGCAGCGCGCTCTCGGATGACGAGGTGCCGAGCACGATCAGCAGCTCGTCCTTGATGTATTTGAGGAACTTGAAGATCGAGAATCCGGCGATGCGGGCGATGATGCCGAGCACGATCACGACGAAAGCGAGTGACGTGAGATAGAAGGTCGCGATCAGGCCGGCGAGGTTGCCGAGCGCCTGCGGCCCGTAGCGACCGATGGTGAAGGCCATGGCGCCGAAGGCACCGATCGGAGCGGCCTTCACCACGAGGGCGATGACGCCGAAGATCGCGTGCGCGGCGTCGTCGATGAAGGCGCGCATCGTATGGCCGCGCTCACCGAGCGTCATCAGGGCGATGCCGAACAGGATCGAGAACAGCAGCACCTGCAGGATATCGCCCTGCGCGAACGCTCCGACCACCGTGTCCGGGATGATGTGAAGCACGAAGTCGACCGACTTCATCTCGCTCGCCTGCTTGGCGTAGTTGGCGACGGCGGCGGTGCCGGCGTTGCTCTGGCCCTGGAACCCTGCCCCCGGCTGAATGAAATTGCCGACGATGAGCCCGAGCGCAAGCGCGAAGGTCGAGACGATCTCGAAATAGATCAGCGCCTTGACGGCAACGCGCCCGACCTTCTTCACCTCGGAGACGTGCGCGATTCCCGACACGACGGTGCAGAAGATGACCGGCGCGATCACCATCTTGATCAGCTTGACGAAGCCGTCGCCCAGCGCCTTGATCCATTCGTTCTTGCCGAGCTCGGGCCAGAGCCAGCCGACGATGACACCGAGCACGATCGCGAACAGGACCTGCACATAGAGGACCCGGTAGAACGGCTTCTGCGGTGGTGCCGCGGCCGCTGTGGTGGTTGCAGACATCGTATCTTCTCTCCCTGATCTTACTCGGTCTATCTCTCTGGTCTGCCTATGACCCGCTTCCGCGCCGGCTCCATTGCATGCCGGAGCAACGTCATGCGTCCGGACGCGAGCCGGGCCGGGGGGCGGACCCGCGAAGCTGCGCAGGCGGAATCGCCTGTCGCCGGGTCTCAGGTGAGGGATGGGCTGTGGGCTGGCATCCGGACGTCCCCTCGCATCTGTTGTTCTGGAGCTGGCGCTCGTTTGGCGGCTCACTAAGCAGCAATCGTGCCAGCGGCGCGGCGCAGCATGGGGCGCCTGCATGTCCTTCAGTTTGCTACGATTTGTGAACCATCACGCGGCGGGCGGTCAAGGCACAGCGCGCGGTTTGTCTGGACTTCCGGAATTTTGCCGTCGCAGGCACCCGAAACATCGGACGTACCGGCGACATTGTCCCACGGGCGATATCCAGCCCTGCCTGTCGGGCGCTCGACCTGGCTGGGGCGGGAGGGATCGAACCTCCGAATGGCGGGATCAAAAGCTACGGGCGTCCGCTGTAAATCAACGCCAATTCTGAATTTGGCGCAGATTCTAGCCCTGGTACCCGGCGGACAGAACCTGGGATGTGGCGGTTCCGGCATCAACTGCGCCACGCTGTACATCCGCAATGCTGGCCGAGACCAGCTGCGTTCCCGCCGCCGCGTGCTGGACATTGCGCGAGATATCCTGCGTGACAGCGCCCTGCTGCTCCACGGCCGATGCGATCGTCGACGAAATCTCCTGCAGCTTCTCGATCGTGATGCCGATCTCGCGGATGGCACCGACCGATTGCTGGGTGGCGGACTGGATGCTCGAGATCTGCTGGCCGATCTCGCCGGTGGGCCGCGTCGTTCGCGACTTTGACATGGCCGGCAGCCGGAAAGAAGGACGCACGGCGGCTCCCCTTGGTCAAAGCTCGCGGACCCGGCGAGGATGCGCCTTCGTATGCCATGCCCAGGCTGACCTGATGATCGTATGCAGGTCCGATCGCAATGGGCGGAACTGGAGATCGTCGTTGGCAGCTGTGGGGTCCGCCACCAACGTGGAGGGGTCACCGGGGCGACGATCCTTCATCGTTGTGGGCGGCGCAGAACCGGTTTCCCGCTCAATGGCGTGCAACACCTCTTTGACCGAATAACCCTTGCCGGTTCCGAGATTGAACGCTCGTCCGACAATTTTCCTTTCGTTTCTCATCAAGGCATGGATCGCCCTCACATGCGCATCTGCCAAATCGCTGACATGAATGTAGTCCCGGACTGCCGATCCATCGGGAGTATCGTAATCATCCCCGTAGACGGCGAACTCATCCAGGTGTCCCTGAATGACCATCAGCGCCCGCGGAATCAGATGAGTTTCGGGGTCCCGAAGTTCGCCGATGAGCCCGCAATCATCTGCCCCGCAAGCATTGAAATAGCGCAACCGAATCGCGTTGAACCCATATGAAGCCTCGAAGTCCCCGATGATCTGCTCGGCCATCCATTTCGATCTGCCGTATGGATTTACGGCATGCCCTGCTTGGGCTTCTCTGATGGGCATCAGAGGTACTTCGCCATAGACTGCGCCGGTGCTCGAAAAAACAATGTTGGAGCATCCGGCCTTGCGCATGGAGTCGAGCAGCGTCAGCGTGCCGACCACGTTGTTACGATAATAGATGTGAGGATGCGATACAGACTCACCCACCAGGCTCGATGCCGCCAAATGAAGAACGGCCTGGATCTCAAACTCCCTCAACGCTGCAACGAGGCTCCGCTCGTCCAGGATGTCCCCCGTAACAAGAGGTCCCCAGTTCACAAACGATCGATGGCCGATTGCAAGGTTGTCGTAGCAGACAGGCTCAAATCCAGCTTCCTTAACTGCCTTGCAACAATGTGACCCGATGTATCCGGCTCCGCCCGTAACAAGAATCCGCCGCCCAGCACCCATGCAAGAACTCGCTTTCTTCAGCCGCAACCTTCCCGCCTCGCAACCTCAACCAATGCGATCAAATATCGACACGACACCTTTCGGTCGATACCATGGGTTATCGTTGTGGTCGACCGGCTTGCTCGAGTCCCGCTCATTCGGGTGACGGCCTCCAACGTGCTGCAGTCGTCGTAGCGATCCACTCAAGGCAACGATCCGGCCAGTTTGCGACCTCGCCGCCATGAATTCCGAGGCCAAAGCCATGGCCGCCGTGATCACAGATCATGGCCTCCACAGGCACGGCCGCCCCGCGCAGCGCCTCAAGATAGACGAAGCTATTCCCTGGCTTGGCGACGGTGTCGTCCCGAGCGTGAACGACAAATGTCGGACAGACGCCTGGCGTGACGGCCCGCTCAAACGAGTAACGTCCGGCCACGGCATCGGATGGAGACTTCCCGAGCAGGGCCTCGCGTGATCCAGCATGGGTAATAGCTCGATCCATTGAGATTACGGGGTAGACCAGGATGGCAAAGGCCGGCGATCCTGCCGACCGCGAGGCCCATGCCACCATATGCCCGCCGGCCGAGAAGCCCATGGCGCCGATCCGATCGGAGCGGATCCCCCACACCGTCGCATGGGCGCGCGCTACCGCCAGCGCTTCGTCGAGATCGGCCATCGGCAACGGCAGGGCGGTGTCCGCCCGATCCGATTGCGGCAGCCGGTATTTCAGGACAAGGCCGGCGATGCCCCGCGCCGCCAGCCAGCGCGCGACGTCATGACCTTCCTTGTCGATGGTGACGCCGGCATAGCCGCCGCCCGGACAGATGACGATCGCCGTTCCGGTCGCGATCCGCCGCTCGGGGAGGAACACCGTCAAGGTCGGCCGGCCGACGAGGCGCACCGACCGGTCGGGACGACTGACGCCACGCTCTTCGATCCGATCGGCCATCGCCGATCCGCCGTTCCTGGTGCCCAGCGCCAACTCGATCGGCAGCCGCCCGTCGCCCGTCGTCGTCCACGACGATCCCATCTGCAGGACCCCGCGCAGGACATGCTCGACGCCCTCGATGGCTGGCAGTGCCAACGTCTTGGCAGAAGATGTCTTGGCTGAAGACGCCGCTGCCTCCAAGCCCACAGCGGCATAGCGGCCGCGAACCAGCCGCACGAGGCGCGCAATGCCGGGTTGGGGACTGTCCGTCACGACGGGAATGCCGAACAGGACGCCCAAAACGGCGCCCCAGTTCGCACCGCGCGACGACGGCGCGTAGAGAGCCGCGGGCCGACGGCTACGCAACTGCCAAGCCAGCCGCATCAGGCCGGAGAACCGCGTGACTCCGGCCGGCCAGAGTTCCGGCGCAAACCAAGTGGGATCGAAACCGTCGCGCAAGGTGGCGGCTCGCGCCAGCGATGCCGCGTCGGCATCGTCGAACAGAATTGCCAATCGGAACGGTGTGGGCGCCTTCATCGCCCCGGCCGAAGCGCACGTTGTGCTGTTCATCGCGTCCGCAGACCGTCAGACCACGTCGGCGAAGCCGCGCTTCGTGCGCATGAAGAAAGCATAGCCAGCGACAGCGACAACGACGCCAGCGGCGAACATCGCGCCCAGCCTCCCCCATTCCGGCGCAAGCCCCAGCACGGCGACCTTGCGCGCATCATCGACCAGCGCGGCAATCGGATTGAGATCGAACAGCCATCGGAATTCCGAGGGGACGCTGCTCAGTGAATAGAAGATCGCGCTGGCAAACATGAGCACTGTCAGCAACAATGGCACCATCGCGTTGAGATCCCTGACAAACACGCCGAGACTGGACAGCAGCCAGCTAAAGCCCAATGCAAAGCAGATCAACGGCGCGACCACGAGCGGAAGCAGCGTCGCCGTGGCCGGAACCGTACCGTGCGCCAGCAGGACGCCACAGAAGAATGGGACGAAGCTGACGATCATCTGCACGAGCGCGGCCGCCACGGCCGACAGCGACAGAATCTCCAGCGGGAAAACCACCTTGGTGACGAAGTTAGGTTTCGAGACGACCAGAGCGGGCGAGCGTCCGACCGCCTCGGCGAAGAAATCGAATAGGATCAGCCCGCAGAACATCGAGAGCACGAAGTCCAGCTTGCCCGTGCCACCGCCGAGTTGCGGCTGCAGGATGAAGCCGAAGACGACCACATAAACAGTCAGCATCCCCAGCGGCCGCAACAGCGACCAGACAACGCCCAGATACGAGCCGCGGTAGCGCGCCAGAATATCCCGCAAGGTAAACTGCCGAAGCAGCGTGCCGTGCGCGACCAGTCTGCGCACGATTTCCCACGGCAACAGCAGTTGCGGCCAGGAAAAATGATCTCGCGATTGCTGCACGGCCGCCATGTTACGTCGCCCCCGCTACAAAACCATAAGTATCAACAAGTTTGACAGTAGCGCCAAACGAGTGCAAGCAAATAGCTGAATTTCGCAAGCCGACAGCGACGATTCCGCATCCTTCTCAGGCACAGCGCTCATGACGACCGAGCATCAGGATCGCTTTCCGCCTTGGGCTCTGGCGCTCTTGACCTTCGTCGGATCAGCGCTGATCGCGTTGCCCTCGTTTCCCGGACGGATGAATGCCGATGCGCTCGACCTGTATGGCCAGGCACTCGGCGACCGCTTTCACGACTGGCACGCTCCTCTCGTGGCCTGGCTGTGGAGAACGATCGGCGCCTCTCCGTCCCTGGTCGCGGGGCATACCACGCTGATCGTCTTTGCGATCGTTTATGCGGTCGTCCTCACCTTACGCGCCAATGGCCTTTCGTCGCCGGCGGCGTTGCTGGCCGCGTTCGGATTCGCGTTGTCCCCCCCCGTACTCAACCACCTCGTTGCGGTCTCGAAGGACACCTGGGTGGCCGCGCTATTCGTCGCGACCTTCGCGATGTCCTCAGCGGCCGCGCCAGCCAGGCTCGTCCATACGCGCGCAGCCCTGATTGCGCTCGCGCCATCGATACGCCCGGAGACCGTTCTCCTGCTGCCGCTGTTCATTTGGGGCGAGTACGTCCTGGCCGGACGAAAATTGCTCCCCGCCGTCCGCTTCGCCGGGGTCTTGCTCCTCACCGCCGCCGCGCTAGGCCTGTTCGTCGCAAAAGTCGTCAAGCCTGAAGCCCGGCATGCCGAGGGCGGGATCTTTCTGTTCGACCTCGCCGGCATTTCGATCCGGACCGATCAGCTCTTGCTGACTCCCGCGAGCTTTCCCGCCAACGATCTTGCTGTGCTGCAGCGGCACTACTGGAGCGACAGCCTGTCTCCGATCGCATGGGCGAATCCCGAAAGCGAAATGGTGCGGTTCGTCGTCGGCGACGACTTGGCAGAACTGCGTCGCCGCTGGGAGAGCGCCGTTGTGGCCTATCCGCTCGCATATCTCGACACCCGCAGCGTCATCGTGCGCGAGTACCTGCGCGGGCATTGGACGTACCATCCCGGCATCGATTCAAATCCTCGTATTCACCTCTTTTGGCCGAAGGCGAACGGAATGGTGAATGCCTATCTCGATGCCGCGCCTCAATGGCTCTCCAGCCATTGGCTGCCGATGATCGGAGCCGTCGTCCTTCTGGCGGCCATAGTGCGGCTGAAGCTGCATCGGCGTCGACCGGAGTGGATGGTCTATCTGGTCGTGGCTATCGCCTATCAGGTCATGCTGCTTCCCCTCATCGTCGTGCCGGATTATCGGTTCGGATATGCGGGCGTGATCCTGTTCTTCCTGATCCTTGGGTTGACGTCGCGCGATCTCGCGCTGATGGAACGAGCGCGGACTGTGGGCGATGACCATGGGACCAAGGCGGAGGGCGTCGCCGGCGTGTTGGCCGCGCCGGCGTCGACGTCCGCGGGATTACCGGGTCAGAAGCCAATAGACCGCGCGCTGCACCGGTGAGCCCCGACGATTGCGGCCGGCGTGCCAATAATCGTGCCGGAGCACCCATCGGAACGACTGCGGTCGCGCCAGCATCCGCAGACTGTGCGGATAGGCCAGCAGTCGTCTTGCGTATACGGCACCGAATCCTTCTCCGTGCGGAATATCGCCGACATGACGCGCCTCGGCTTCGGTCGGATACTGCAGGAAGCGCTTCAATTGCGCCGCCGCCGCGTCCCTGGACAAGGCGAGGTCCGGAAACCGGACCTTCAGCGCCAGATAGTCGTCGACGAATTGCATCGCCCCTTGTTGCATGCGCACGATACTCTCGACCCTGTAGGGCTCGAGATCGGTGGACGCCCTAACGGGAAAATAGTTGCCGTCGGCGTCGCGCTCCATACGAACGATCGTGCCCTCCGTCGCCGAAAACAACAATTCGACGACTTCGACCCCCTCCCAGATCAAGCGCCGGTAGTCGTCCGGTTCGCCCCGCCGGAAAAGATAGGCGTCGTGGGGATATTTCTCGTCGGGCAGAACGATCTCGTGCGCGAACCCATATGTGCCGAGGTAGAGTCCGGTAATCTCCGGGCAATCCCCCCTCTCGCGCAGCATATCGGTGATCGACCGCTGCATCGTACCATGCCACCCGACGTCGATCAGGCCAACGCGGCGGCCCCCCACCAGACCGGAAGCGCTCAAATAGTCCAGCAGAACCTCACGTTCCTCGCGCGCGTTCTCGCAGATCGGTCCTGCAAGCCCGAGGAACAATTGCCGCAGGCGCCCATAGTCCGCTTCCGTCTTGACCTCGTGGTCGGGGCCGCTAAATCCAGCCGCACCGAAAGCTCCCTGATGTTTGCGCCAGTCGACGCCAGCGCGCTCGATGAATTGCGCCGCTGTAAGCACCGATGTCCCGCCCGACAGAAACCGGATGACATCCTCATTGAGGTCCTTGATCGCCGCCACGTTAAGCGCACGCCTCGAACCATAAAGATAGTGCGTCTCTTTGACCGCTCCATCTGTCGCGGCGGCCAGCTTGTCATAGACCTGCTGCATCACGAGCCCTTCACGGGCCAGGAAATACAGGGCGTCCAAGCGGCGCGCCTTAGCCTGCTCAATCAACCATTCCGTGAAGCCGACAAACAGCGGACCGGCCGTTGCATAGCCGAAATCCTCCCAAAAGCTCTCCTCGCGCGAGACCGGCACGGCGTCCCGCCTTGCATGGGTGATCCGGTTGGCGATCAGCCCCTGCGCGACCGACCTTGCCGCAGATACAGGCTCCGATGTCTTCCACACCTTCGAGGCGCGGTGAGAGCTCATATACGCGTCCATGCAGCGCCGGTAATGCCAGGTCGACATTCCATGCTTCCGTCCCATCTCGATATCCGCGCGGATGTTGTCGCCGATGTGGAGCCAGCGCTGACCTTCACCGGGCAGGCGCGCTCGCGCTTCGGCATGGAGCTCGCCGGTTGACTTCGTCTTCTTCGAGACCGACGAAACCAGCAAGGCTTCATGGCCGTCGTAGCCCGCATTCCGCAGCAGATCGGCGATCACGCGCTCCGGAAGGTACGAATCGGAGATGAAGGCGATTCGCTTGCCGCGATCGCGGCACCAGCGATAGGCATCATGAATGAACGGATTGCGCCGGCAGACGTCGAGCTCCGCCTCGATCTCCATTTGAGCAACAGCCTTAGCTAACTCCGAATCGATAGCCAGGGACTCGGAAAGGGTGCCGTAGATTTCGTCCAACGTGACTTCCCGGGCACGATGGCTTTGCCAGGCGCGTTCGCGCGCCAACCGCTCCGCATCGCGCCGCGCCCTCGCGAACTGTATTGAATCTGCGCCGAGCCTGCGGCGCACAGCCGGCTCCATCAACAGAAAGAGATCATCGGGCTCCGCCAACGCGCGAAGAATCGACGTATCGAAGACGTCGAATGAAACGACGTCGGCGTCATCAAGTCTGGATTGGAGTTCCGCGTCCATGTCGCTTTGCATGCTCAATCGTATTTTTTCCGGCGAAAGACGCGATGAAGAAAGCCCTTGTCCTGGCGCCGCTTTCGAAGCCACGCCTCCAATAGAAACATCTGCCACGAAATATTGGCCAGGGTGCCGATCCCGGTGCGGCCGCTATTCAGTTCCTGACGAAGCCATTCGTTGCGGAGGAAGACGCTGTAGTTCTCATGCTGGTGGCTCTGATCGACGACCGAATTGCTGTATTCGACCGCGCCTGCCGGCAAACGATGGTGATAATAGGCCAGGCATTCGCACAGCACTCCGATCTCGAAGGATTGCAGGAATCGGACATTAAATTCCCAGTCACCCAGAACTGGAAGATCCTCCCGAAACGGGCCGATCTTCACCAGCGCATCTCTCCTGAACAGGAACGAGATCGGCGGGAACATGTTTTGCGCCAACATGCGAAACAAATGCACCCCCTTCACCCAGGAATTGAAATCGTGTCGTTGCACGGTCTCGATCCGGTCCTCCCTGATGGACTCGACGACTCTCTCCGTGTGGGTGATCACGCCGGCCAGTTTCGGAAACGTCGCATTCGCCTCCATATAGGCCACAGTCTTACTGAGGAAGTCCGGTCGCCATGCGTCATCATCGTCGTGAATAACGATATAGCGGCTGGATGACGCTTCAACGCCTTGATTTGACGCGGCTTCCATGCCGCGCGATGTATTATTGTGGATGACGTGGCAACGACCTGCATAGCGGCCCGTGCGCTGGGCGATCAGTCCGTCGACCGTGGCAGGATCGCCGCCGTCGTTGACCACGACGTGAATCCAATTCTCGAAGCTCTGGTCCAACACGCTGTCCAGGGCGCGCGGCAACAGCAACGGACGGTTCCTGGTCCGCGTGATCACCGCAACAGTGTCATCCATCTGCCGATATCCCCAATCCATCCCGTCAATCACCGTCGGAGCGACGAACGAGGCCGATCGCGCGCAACCAGCCAGAAGGCTGCCGTCTTTCCAGTTCGCCGACGCGCTGTTTGAATCTCTCGCTTTCCTGCCACCAGCGGTCGGTCTGCTCCCTCTGCCATTGCAAGTCGATGGCGGCGCGGTAGCGATCGACGAGCCATTCGCCGCGATAGAGATAGCCGCGGATCTTGTCCGGCACGCCTTCCGCGAGCCCGGCGCGGTACCAGCGTTCGCCCTTGGGAAAGAGGATGCCGAGCCCCCACCGGTTCAGGAATTCGAAGTGCGGATGGCGCTGCTTGATCTCTGCCCAGAAACGGGCGGACTCGTAGCCTGATGACGGCGCGATATCATGCATCAGGACGATTCCGTCCGGGGCAAGCTTTGGCAACCAGGTGGTGAAATCGCTGCGAACCGCATCATAGGTGTGCAGGCCGTCGATATGCAGCAGATCGATTGAATCGTCGTCGAACGCTTCCGTCGCCTGATCGAAGCGGGCGCGATGCAGCACAAAGCGATCATCGGCGAACGAGCCAGCCATCGTCTTCGCTGCCGTCTCGTACACTTCGCCGCCGTAGTGGCCGCAGTGCTCGTCGCCTTCCCACGTATCGATGCCGACGACCCGGCTCGGCAGATCGCGATCTTTGACCGCCTGGCAGAAGGCAAAATAGGAGCAGCCGTAGTGAACGCCGAGTTCGACGATCAGGCGCGGCCGCGAAAAGCCGACAAGATCATACGCGAAGTCGCGGTGCCCCTGCCAGGGGGATATCGCGAGCTGCGGGTTCAGGACATCCGACTCGTAAGCTGGTTCGCTGACGACCCAGGCTGGTTGCTGCGACAAGTCGGCGGAATGCTCGGGCTCGATCATACGCCGCACCGGATTGATGGAGGCGCTGCCGAACCGGGGGCTGGCCAGGCCGTGGAATCGCCAAACGGCACGATGTCGAGCTTCGTTATCGGGTTGTTGAAGATGCCGTGGATCGCCAGACCAGGACTGATGGCGTTGAGCTTGACGACGCTATGAGCCCAGCATTGGACGACGTGCCGCAGCGGATCCGTGCCCTCCCCAATGCCGACCGTAAGGGTGTAGTCGCCCGGCTGGATTTCCGGCCAGACAAATTCGAGCCGCACCAGGTGTTCGCCGGGATCGAGTGCGACGACGCCGCGGGCGAGGCTACAACTGTTCTCGCCGCAGATTTGATTGCCGTGACGGTCGCAGAGCAGATAGCCGACGATCACGTGCGTCTTCGTTGCGGCGCA
This sequence comes from Bradyrhizobium sp. SZCCHNRI20481, assembly GCF_032485055.1. Taxonomy (NCBI): domain Bacteria; kingdom Pseudomonadati; phylum Pseudomonadota; class Alphaproteobacteria; order Hyphomicrobiales; family Nitrobacteraceae; genus Bradyrhizobium; species Bradyrhizobium sp. SZCCHNRI20481. The sequence goes on along the minus strand of NZ_JAUEUE010000021.1, from coordinate 18,517 downwards.
CCCCAGCAACAGATCGACGCTGATCCGGTCCCCCGCCTGAACCGTACCGGCCGGAGCAAGATCAGGTTTGGTGACGGCGACCCGCCTGATCAGAACGTCCCCCGCCCCGCTCAATTGCGACGATTTGAGATCAATCCATGGCAGCCGCTCGAACCTATTCGCGTCCATGTCCGCGCCCGGCGCGGAGCGTCTGCCCAGCGCTGCGGAGCCGGCGTCCGCCACGGAACGGTCGCGTCCGTCGGAGACGCGGTGCGACATCCTGATGTAGAAATCGACTGCATCCCTGGAGCTTCCGGCGAAGACGATTTCGCCGCGGTCGAGCACATAGGCGTATTCGGTCACGCTGCGGATCGCCTGGAGGTCGTGCGTGACGAAGACCTTGGTGACATCAGCCATCGCCTCCCTCATGTGGCGGATGCACTTCTGCTGGAAGAAGATGTCGCCGACGCTCAGCGCCTCATCAACCAGCAGCACCTCCGGCTTGAGACAGGCGGAGGTGGCGAACGCCAAACGGACGGTCATGCCGCTGGAATAGGTCTTGGTCGGTTGGTCGATGAAGTCGCCGATGTCCGCAAACGCGGCGATTTCGTCGAATTTCGCGTCGGTTTGCCGCCGGCTCATACCGCGGATGGCCGCATTCAGATAGACATTCTCACGCCCCGAAAAGTCCGGATCGAAGCCGCTGCCAAGCTCGAGCATGGCGGCAATGCTGCCGACGACGGCGATCTCGCCCTGGCTCGGCGTCAGCGTCCCAGCGAGCAGCTGCAAGAGCGTGCTCTTGCCTGAACCATTGCGGCCGATGATGCCGACACTGGCGCCGCGCCGCACCTCGAGCGAGACGTCATGCAGGGCGTAGTAGTTGCGCACGGCGCCATGCGACAATCGCTCGCAGGTGTCTCGCACCGCGGCCGGCAGGAACGGCAGTTGGCCAAGCCGCCCGAGCATCGGCCCATGTAGGCGCGCCGCCGGCGACGACCAGACCGTATAGGCTTTGGAGACGTTCTCGACTTTGATGGCGAGTGATGGCATCTGCGCAGACTGCGGACGAAGGCCATGCCATCAAACATCAACGAGCAGGCCCTGGCAATTGCAACCTTGAAGATGTCCGATATCTATCAATCCGGGGCGAAGAACGGTAGAGAAGAACGACGGAATCGTTGAATACAATTCGTACCGGTATTCTTTCTTGATCTGGGACAACACATTGCCCCGCTGGGCGCCGCTTCTGCCGGCCAAGCTTCGCTTCCGGCACATGCTGGCGGCGCATCACGGCGGACGGACAAAGGGCCGGTTCGTGGCTGTCCCGGAGGAACCGCCGCCCGACCCGCGCCGCGCGCCACTCCGCATTCACTTCTGGACACCCAATCCGTGGCCCAGCACCGCCATCCATGTCGATCGGGTCGTACCGGAGTTGCGCCGTCAAGTCGCAGCTCTCGGTCTGCCTTGGCAGATCGATGCCGGAGGCCTCCCCACCGCGCCGGTGGATTGGCTGCTCTGCCTCAAGGCCGTCCCGCCGCGTGGCCTGTGCTCACCGCATCGTACCGTCCTGCTGCAGCCCGACGACGCGGACCGGGTCTGGGCGAATCTCGACCGCTTCGCTCATGTCGTCTCGGTTTCCTCTCCGGTATTCGCATCGTTCTTAGGGACTGCCCATTCCCGCACCTGGTTCATCGAGGAGACCGAAACGGTCGATCTCATCGAAAGCGGCGGCGCCGCGCTCGACGCTGCGGCACCCTCGCAACGACCGCCACTCTTGTTGTGGCATGGTACGCGGGAAAGCCTCGATGGTCTCGTCGCCCTGAAGGACGCGCTCGCTTCGCTCGGCCGCGACACCGATGCCGAACTGGTCATCCTCACGAACCTTCCGGAGCGGAGCGAACGGTGGGGTGCTCTGCCAGTCCGCTACGCCGCCTGGTCGCCCAAAGCGCTGTGCGCGCTGGCAGCCCAGGCCCGGCTGGGCATCGTCCCGGCGCGGCCGTCAGTTCCCGATTCCTATCTCAAGTCTGCCGGCCGCATGCGTGGTCTGTTCGCCCGGGGATGTCCGGCCATCGGCGACGCCCGGTCGCCGGATGTTGTCGCCTTCAGCGAGATCTGCGGCATGCCGTCGGCGCAGACCGCGGATCAATGGCGCGACGCGATTCGGCAGATCTGGAACGATGATGTGCGGCTGGATCGCATTGCGCGTCAGGGACATGCCCAGATGCGCGCGCATTACAATACGGCTCGAACCGCGGCCCAGTGGCTTTGGTTCCTCGGCGGTGGGGCCGAAGGGCCCGACCGCCACGGCAGCCCCCATCCCGCTGCCTTGCCCCGAGACCGCACATGACCGCAACCGGCGAGAACAGCCGCTCCTCTTCTGCGGTGGTGCATCGCCGCACGACCTCGTCGCCGCTGACGATCGAGCAGGTCCACACCCGCGCGCAATTACACGATTTCATCGTCCTGCCGCGAGTGATCTACAACGGGATGCCGGGTTTCGTCGCTCCGCTCGACTACGAACGGCGGCAGATGCTTGATCCCCGGCACAACTCATTCTTCACGCATGGGCAGGCAGCCTATTGGATCGCCATGCGGAATGGTCGGCCGCAGGGACGCATCTCGGCCCAGATCGATCACGCTGCCACCGGGCCGGAAGCGGCCGACATCGGACTGTTCGGGTGTCTCGACGCGATCGACGACGGCGACGTCGTCAACGCGCTGTTCGTGGCCGCGGAGGCTTGGCTGCGTCGGCAGCGGCGCAAGGTGGCTCGGGGACCGTTCCTGCTGTCGATCAATGGCGAATCTGGCCTCCTCCTGGAAGGGCAACAGGAGCCGCCGATGACGCTGTTCCCATGGCATCCCGGCTATCTCGATGGTCGCGTTCGCGACGCCGGATACGCGCTCGTCCGAGAGTTGCTCTGCTTCGAGTACAATAGAATGGACGTCGGCACCGAGGGGCGTTTCGAACGATTCTCCTCCATGCGACGTCACGCCGGCATCACCACGCGCGACATTCATCTCGACGCCCTCGACGCCGACATGGAGCTGGCGAGGCAGATCTTCAATGATGGTTGGCAGGACAATTGGGGCTTCACCCCGACCACGCAGTCCGATGTGCGTGCACTGACTGCCCAATTCAAGCCGATGCTGTTTTCGGACGCTGGATTCTTCATCGAGGTCGATGGCGAGCCTGCAGCATTCATGCTGGCGATTCCCAACTTGTTCGATGCCGCCGCCGGGCTCGGGCCTGTCCCGAGCCTCGTCGGCTGGCTCAAGCTGTTGATCCGCATCAAACGCGCGAAGTACCGTTCCTTCAGAATTGTCCTGCTCGGCATGGCCTCGAAATACCGCAGCAGCGCTCTCCGCGCAGCGATTGCGGCCGTCATGGTCGAGGAACTCTGGAAGCGCGGATCGACGCTGGGCATCGACCGGGCAATAGCCGGGTGGGTTCTCGACAACAACCCCCTGGCGCAATCCCTGACGCGGATCGGATTGCGACAGTCCCACACCTATGGAGTCTACGAGAAGAGCATTGTAGACTGACTTGAAGTTGCCGCAACAAAGCAGCGCAACCGAGCACGCAATCGGAGGCACGATTGACCCAATCGAATGTGGAAAAGGCCGCTCCTGCCGCCTCCCTGGCCGACCAGATCCTTGAAGTCATTGTCAGCGAAGGGAAGATCGACCCGGCCAAGACGACCCCCGATGCGACGCTGGAGAGTCTCGAGATCCAATCCATCGACGTCGTCATGATCCTGATGGCGATCGAGGAGAAGTTCGGCGTCTATGTGCCGATCGACGGCGGCATCGCTGACGTCAAGGACCTGAGCGGATTCGTGCAACAGATCGAAGCCCGCATTCTGGTGGAGCGCAGCTGACGTGTCGCGCCCTCGCGTCGTCGTCACCGGCATGGGCGCGGCTTGCGCGACCGGCAAGGGCATTGACGCCCTCTGGCGCGCAGCCCGCGACGGACAAAGCGCCGTGGGACCGCTCGAGTTCGAGCGGCCGGGCTCGAACCAGATCAAGCTCGCAGCGCAGATCAAATGCTTCGCCCCGGAGAGCTATGTCGAGGCCAAGGTTCTGCCGTTCTGCGACCGATACGCGCAGCTTGCCATCGTCGCTGCGGACGAAGCCCTGTCCCAGGCAGGCCTTGCGCGCGAGGAGCGCCAAGGGCCGACGACCGCCGTGATTCTCGGAACCGGCGTCGGCGGCATCACCACCATCGACGAGCAGTGCTACAGCGCCTACGCGACGAAGTCCCGTCTCAATCCGCTGGCCATTCCGCGCATCATGAGCAGCGCCGCCACCTCGCACCTGAGCATACGCTACGGCTGCACTGGCCCGACCTTCACCATCACGAGCGCCTGCGCCTCATCGGCCCAGGCGATCGGAGTAGGTACCTCGCTGGTCCGGTCCGGCGCGGTGGAGCGGGCGATCGTTGGCGGCAGCGAATCGTCGATGACCGCGCTGAATATCCGCACCTGGGAATTGCTGCGAGTGCTGACCCCGGATGCCTGTCGGCCCTTCTCCACCGGCCGCAACGGCATGGTGCTCGGCGAGGGCGCCGCCATCATGGTGATCGAAAAACTCGAGACCGCGCGCCGACGCAACGTCGAACCGCTGGCCGAGATCGTCGGCTATGGCACGTCGAGCGATGCTTTCGACATCGTTCGTCCCGACCCCAATGGCGCTCGGTCCGCGATCGAACAGGCGATCGCCGACGCCGGGCTGACGCCCGGCGATATCGACTATGTCAACGCCCATGGCACCGGCACCGTCGCCAACGATATCGCCGAGGCCGAGGCGCTGCAGCGCGTGTTCGGCGACCGGCTGCCCCGCCTCGCAGTGTCGTCCACGAAGCCGATCCACGGCCACGCACTGGGCGCCGGCGGGGCGATCGAGCTGGCGATCACCATCATGGCGATGCGCGACAACATTGCGCCGCCGACCATCAACTGGCTCGGTGCCGATGCGAAATGCGGCATCGACCCGGTCGCCAATGCGGCGCGCGCAATGCCGATCCGCGTCGCCATCTCGAACTCCTTCGCCTTCGGAGGCGTCAACGCATGCCTCGCCGTCGCGCGGGCGGATTGACCCTGAGGGATCTGATGTGAGCGGGCCGGACAGCGCGCAGGATCAGGTCAGCATCGGTCCGATTGCCGTCCGCGCTGACAGGGCGGACGTCGCTGCCTTCGTGTCCGCGCTGGGGCTGCAGCGCCGCTTCGGCCCCGTACCGTTTGCCTTTCCGATCCGCTGGCTCAGCCTTCCCGCAATCCGACCGACCGTGATCGGCAGGCTCGGGCTCACCGATGAAATCGTCGTGCAGCAATCGCAGACCTTCACCTATCATGAAGGCCTCGGCCCCGATCGCGACTACGGCTTCGCAGTCGAAGCCCGTCGCGAGCGGACCCCAACGGACCGGACGCTCTTGCGCGGGACCGTGTGCGATTCCGAAGGGCGGATCGTCGCAACGCTCGACACGCTGTTGCGCACGTTTCGTCCCGACGCAGCACGCGACGCCGCACTCCGCTCGCGCCCGATGCCGGACTCGAGCTTTCCGGTGATCGAGACCGGGCCGATCGACATCGCGCAGACCGAGAGCTACGCGGCGGCATCGCTCGACGACAATCCGCTCCACAGCGATCCCGCGACGGCTCGCGCCGCAGGTCTCGACGGCCTGATAATCCACGGCATGCTGGCGATGGGGCAGATCGAAGGCGCGCTCCGCGACTGGATGCCGGCACTGCGGATCAATCGCATCCATGGCAATTTCCTGTTGCCCGTTCCAGTTGGCAGCCGCCTCCTCTTCTCCGGCCGTGTTGTCAAGCGAATGCCATCGGACGTGCCGGGTAGCGGTCGCGCCGAGCAGTTGATCCTGCGCGTTATCGTCTCGACCGATGCGGGGTACGCAGCATGCGTCGCTGAAATCGCGGCGCGCCACGACGGCTGAGGATCGCACATCATGTCCGCCTCCAGTTCGATCGTCATCACCGGAGCCAGCAGCGGCATCGGCCGCGCGCTCGCGATGAACTATGCCGCGCCAGGGATCCACATGGCGCTGTCCGGTCGGGACGAGGGCCGCCTGGAAGAAACGGCAGCACAATGCCGGGCCAACGGCGCAGCCGTCACGACCGCGTCGATCGATGTCCGGGATCGCAATCGAATGGCGGGATGGATCCGCGCCGTCGACGACGCCGCCCCGATCGGGCTCGCGATCGCCGGCGCCGGGGTCACCGCTGGGCTCGGCATCGGCCGGCTGCGGGAAGATCCGGCCGTCGTGCGCAACGTGATCGCAATCAACCTGATCGGCGCCATCAACACCATCGATCCCCTGGCGGAGCGGATGTGCATGCGCGGGCGCGGGACGATCGCCGTCATCGGGTCGATCGGCGCCTTGCGCGGCCTGCCCTCCTGTCCCGCATATAGCGCCAGCAAGGCCGGCCTTCACGCCTATGCCGAGTCGCTTCGTCCCACTCTTGCCGCCCAGGGCGTCACCATCAGCACCATTGCGCCTGGATTCGTCGACACGGCGCTCAATCGCGACACCGTCTGTCCGAAGCCCCTCATCATGAGCGCCGACCGTGCAGCCACCATCATACGGCGGCGGCTGGAGCGCGGCGATGCGGTCATCGCATTTCCCCGCCTGCTGGCCTTCGGTCTGCATTTGACCCGCCTGTTGCCGCGGCGCTTGACCGACCTTGCGTTCGCCGCAGTCCATGTCGACGTGCCCGAGCGCACCGAACTCTACAACGAGTGACAGGCGACGGCGATGGACGCGCTCTCGATGCTCCCGGTCGCCGCAGCGGCATGGTGGGCGATCTCCTGTGCTCTTCGCATCACGACCATCTCTGCCGCATTGGCGCACCCTCGCTTGCGGCACAGGTTGGCTACGCGACATGATCGACCGCCGGTCTCGATCGTGATCCCAATCCGCCGGCTGGAGTTCGAAGCCGGAGCGGCCTTCACGTCCGCCTTCGCGCAAGTCTATCCGCAAAGCGAGATTCTGGTCGCCGCCGCGGAAGACCACTCGCCGATGATCGAGATCGCCCGGCAGGTCGCTGCGCAATTCCCGGCGGTCGGCGCGCGGATCCTGACCGGAAACGAGCGCATCACTCCGAACCCGAAAGTCAGCAATCTCGCGCCGGCCATCGCAGCGGCGCAGCACGACCTGATCCTGATCAAGGATTCGAACATTCTCCTGAGCCCCGACCAACTCGCCGATCTGATGACGAACCTGACCGCCGGCGTCGGCCTCGTCTGCGCGATCCCGGTTGCCGTCGCCCCGACCGGATTCGCCGCCGAACTCGAGCGAGCATTCCTCAATGGGCAGGCCGCTCCGCTGACGCTGGCACTGTCCGCCGCCGGCGCAAACGTCGGCTTCGGCAAGGTCATGCTGTTCGACCGGCGAGATCTGGCGCGGGCGGGCGGCATCGGATTGATGGCTTCGGCCTTCGGCGACGATCACGCGCTGTCGCAAGGGCTGGCACGCCTCGGCCTGCGAACGGTGTTCGCCGCCAAGGAGATCCGTCAGCCGATCGGCCGGCGGCCGTTCAGCGAAGTCTGGGACCGCCACCAGCGCTGGATGGTCATTCGTCGAATCCAGGCGTCGCTGGCCTTCTGCGCCGAACCGCTGGTCAGCGGCGCTTTCACGGCCCTGTGCGGTGCCGTGGGCGCTGCAGCCTTCGGAATGCCATGGTGGCTGATGGCGGGCGCGACCCTGCTCGGCTGGGTCTTGCTCGACGTCACCTTCTTCGCGGCCAAAGGCTGGGGCTGGTCCTGGATGTCCCCACTCTCTGGATTGTGCCGGGAAGTCCTGCTTCCCGTGATGTGGCTGAAGGCGCTGCTCGACCGCCGCGTGACCTGGGCCGGACTGCCGTTCGACGTTCCCGCCAAGACCACCTGACTAGACCGCCTGACAAGACCGCCTGATCAGAGGCCCGATCGGACCGCCGCCTGACCGATCGCCGCCGGCGGTTCATGCCGCCGCGCAAGGCCGGCATCGATTGATCCGATCTGCCGGTTCAGGCTTGCGATCACCTCTTTGGAGAACGGCCCAACATGGAGGTAGAGTAGAAATAGCGAGACCACCTGTTTGAGCGCCCTCGGATTGCGGATTGCGCATTCGGCGATGGTCGCAAGGAATCCGCTCAGGAGGTCCGGCCGCCGCGCGGCCACGAACCAGAGCAGGCGCACGACCGTCGCCGCATCGTTCAAAACCACCCGCCAGGGCACCGAGGCATTGATGCGAGCCGGGACCAGCAGGCGGGCGACCGCCCGGATCCGGCCGAAGAAGGCCGCAGGCCGATTGACCCGTTCCAATATCGAGCGGTAGTCGCCCAACACGTCGCGCCGCGCCCGGGCGGTTCGGAAATTGAGGCCCTCGGTGCATTGATCGCCGCCATCGGCGCTGCTGACGAAGCTGAAATCGACGTCAGGGTTCAGCCGCCCCTCGCGTTCGAGTCGTCGCGAGAGCTGGGTCTGCGGCAGCGCGGTCAGCAGGCCGACCATACAGATCGGCAGCCCGGCCGTTTCGATGCAGGAGACCATCTCGTCGGCGATCCGCTCGTGTTCGTTGTCGAACCCAACCACGAAACCTGCGGTCACGAACATTCCGGCACGGTAGACCTTGTGGACGCAGTCGGCGAGATTGCGCCGCATATTCTGCTTCTTCTGGGTGGACAGCAGCGCGTCCTCGTTGGGGCTTTCGATCCCAATGAAGACCGCCCCGAAATTCGCGTCGCGCATCAAGTGCAGGAGGACGTCGTCGTCGGCGAGGTTGATCGAGGCCTGCGTGCTGAACGTGAAGGGATAGCCGTGCGCCTTTTGCCAGGCACAGAGATACGGCAGAAACTGCTTCACCGCCTTCTTGTTGCCGATCAGATTGTCGTCGACGAAATCGACATGGCCGCGATAACCGAGCCGGTAGAGGCTCTCCAGCTCACCGAGCAACTGTTCAATGGTCTTGGCGCGCGGCACCCGTCCGTAGAGCTCGATGATGTCGCAGAACTCGCAGATGAACGGACAGCCCCGCGAAAACTGGACGGACAAAGCCAGATAATGGTCGAGCTTGAGAAGGTCGAAACGCGGGGGCGGACTCCTGGTCACATCGACGGTGAATTTCTCCGCCTCGAACAGCCCACGGCGCTCGCCCGCATTCCAGGACTCTATGAAGGCAGCCATCGTCGCCTCGACCTCACCCGGCATGCGAAAGTCCGCATGACCGTAGGCATCCGGACTGGAGGTGATGTCCGGCCCGCCGACGACGACCGGCTTGCCGCGGGATTGACCGAGTTCGATCAGGCGCAGCGTATCGGCCCGCTGCGGGATCATGCCCCCGGTCATGACCATGTCGGCCCAGGCGAGATCGGATTCGCCGACCTCCTCCGCATTGCGGTCGATAAGGCGGACCGACCATTCCTTCGGCAGCATCGCCGCGACGGTGATCAGGCCGAGCGGAGGCTCCATGCGCCGCTTGCCGGCGATCCGGCACGTCGTCGTCAGGCTCCAGAACGACGTCAGATCGAAACGAGGATAGACGAGGAGGACGTTGCATCGTGTCGCTGCCATGAACTCCCTCCAGATCCTGCCGACCGCAGCCGCTCAGTATCCCATCAGACCGCAACAGCGGGCGCAGACGGGCATGAGCCCGTCGCGACCGATGCTCGCCCGGAACTTCCTGTATGGCTCGGAATTCCATAATTCGGTGATCGTCGACGTCTTGACGTTGCCGACGACGTAGTCGTGGTAGTCGCGGCACGGCGAGACATCGCCGTTGCTGTTGATCTCGACCGCCTGGAAGATCGCCGCACATTCGTCATAGCCGAAGTGCTCCTGGTGATCGGTGTAATACGTCGTCAGCTTGTCAGAGCCGGAGATCGGCGGAATCAACGCGACCGCAGGCGATGACCAGCCGGACGATCGTTCCATCACCGCCCGTAGCTGATCGTCCAGCGCCTCCGTGCTGCTGGGCTTCCAGTTTCCGACCCAGCCGTGGTGGCGGGTCGGATAGAAGCCGAAGCGGCGAAAGAAATCCTTCTCGTGCGCCTCCGCGTTACCCTGGTCGATCCACCATGACAGATAGAAGACAAACAGATCGACCTTGTCCCGAAAGGCATCGTAGATGTCGACCAGATGCTTGCAGTTGGCCTGCGAGATCACGGTCAGGGCGGCGATGAAGGGCAGCCCGCGGCCGTGCTTCGCTCGCGCCTCGGCAACCGCATCCAGCCCGCGGCAAAGCTCGTGGAAATTGTCGCCGCCGCCCCCCGCGGCCGGTCGCAGCGCATTGTGCAGGTCAGCGCGATGGCCGTCGACCGACACCTGCAACAGGAAGAGCGGCGCCTTGGCCAGCCGTTCGGCGGAGGCAGCCACCCGCGTACCGTTGGTCGCGATGCTCACCGGCAGCCCGAGTTCGGTAGCGCCCTCGATCAGGTCGAGGATGCCGTCATAGAGCATCGGCTCGCCGCCCCAGAAGTAGACCAGCGGGCCATGACCATGGTCGACGAGGTCGTGCAGCAATTCGAGATAGCGACCGGTCGGGATCTCGCGCTCCTTCAGATGCCGAAGGCTGGAGTTGAGCAGATAGCCATTGTCGCCCCACTGGCCGCAGGTATGGCAGCGCAGATTGCAGCGGTCGGTCAGACGGAAGCTCGCTTGGCGAATCCTACCGGCCTCGCCTTCCGCACGACTGATCCGGAACTTGCTGAAAATCCGCTTGTCAGCCTCCATCTGGATCAGCTTGGTTGCGATCCATGGATGCGGAAGGACTCGTCGCGCGTAGCGCGCCGCAGTTAGTATCCCCAGGCTGCTCGTCTTTGCCATGACTTCCCGACCGTCGTCGTCCCATCAAGCCCGATCCGAAGCCGCGACGCCGTGCGGCGCCAGCATCATCTTCCAATCAAGCCAGCTTCACCAACTTCGACACCTCGGCTACGGCGTCGACCGCCGCCCGGATCTGATCCGGCGTGTGGGCAGCGGAGACGCTGAAGCGCAACACCACGTCTCCGTCGGGTGTCGCCGGCGGCACCAGCAAATTGACGTAGATGCCGCGATCGAGCAGTGCCTTCCAGAATTCATAGCCGGCGGCCAGCCCCGGCATCCGGATGCTCCCCACGGGGCCGGGGTCCGCGCATGGCCGGATGCCGATCCCGGCGAGGCCGTCATGCATGGCTCGCGCGTTGCGCCAGAGGTCGTCCCGCAATTTCGGCTCCCCTCCGATGAGGTGAAGCGCCCGCCGCGCCGCCGCCACGATCGGAGGTGGGAGCGATGCGGTGTAGAGATACGGCCTGCTCATGAAGCGCAGCGCGCGCAACGCACTCGAATCGCTCACGGCGTAGCCACCGATTCCGCCAAGGCTCTTGCTGAAGGTGCCGACGATCACATCGACATTGGCTTCGACGCCGAGGTGTTCGGCGATGCCGCGGCCGTAGCGCCCATAGATGCCGAGCGAATGGGCCTCGTCGACGATGACCACCGCTCCATGGCGCCGCGCGACGGTCGTCAGCCCCTTGAGCTCGCCAAGGTCGCCTCGAACGCTGTAGAGCCCCTCGCAGATCACCAACGTCTGCGGTCCAGGGACGTTGCTGCGCGCAAATCGGCTGTCGAGATCGCTGCGGTCATTGTGAGCGAAGCTCTCCACCTGGGCGCCACTCAACCGACAGGCATCGAAGATGCTGGCGTGGCAATGGGCATCGACAAAAATCATGTCGCCCTTGCGGGCGAGCGCCGAAGTCACGCCCAGATTGGCCATGAATCCCGTGCTGAAAATCACCGCGTCGCGCCGACCATAGAGGGTCGCGATGTCCTCCTCGAGCATCACGTGGAGACGGTGATTGCCTGCAGCGACCCGCGAAGCCGTGGAGCCCGTCCCGTAGTGTCGCGCAGCCTCGACCGAGGCCTCGATGCACGCCGGATTGAAGTTGAGCCCAAGATAGCTGTTGGTACCGAACATCAACGTTCGGCGGCCTGCGACCATAGCGGTGACGGTGTCCACGACATCATCGACGACGATGCTCAGCGGGTTGGTTCGCGAATCGGCCAGCCTCTCCAGCGAGCTGCCGAGGCGATCTGCACGCGCCAATATCCCGTTTCCGCCGTTGTCCATAAGCCGATCCGTCCAAGTAATCGATGAGTCGCCCGAACTACCCGTCAAGGACACGGCGGCGCGATCGCGTTCGGCAATTGATCGTGCGGTCCATTGGCAAAAACGGCGGCGCCCCCGTCCCACAAAGCTAGTCCGGCGTGCAGCGCCGGCACGCCGGTCATTCCGAGCCGCATCGAAACGGCGGGCGTGGCAGACGGTGCGGCCATCGCCCCGCCGCGGCGCCTGAGGGCGAGGATGAGTGCCAGCGCCAACTCGGCCAGAAAGAGCCCGCCGACCGCCCATGTCGTCCGCAAGTCCACCAGCGTCTGCTCGATGGTGAGCACCATGAAGAAATGCAGCGCCCCGATCGCGGCGCAGACGAGCAAGGCACGCGGACCTCGGCGGTCGCCGAAGCTGCGCCAGACGGGAAGCAGTTCGAGGCCGAGCCAGGTGTGGAGGAGCGCGAGAAGCGGGATTCCCAGGCGGTTGAGAGCCTCATGAATCCATTCGCGCGCCGTCCCCGGGTCGGCCATGGCCTTGGAGCGGCCATCGAGGAAGTCCTGCAGGGGCACTTCGTCGATGATCGTATAGTCACGCTTGACGCCTCCGAAGCCATATTCGTTCAGTGGTACGAATATACGAGCATAGGCGACGCTCCTGACCTCCGACTGTCCGTTCCGCAAGCTCTGAACGGTCCCGTCGAGCAGCACTAAGCCGCTTTCTTCCCCCTGCCTTTCGAACACCGCGTAACGAGCTTTGAAGACCCGCTCCTCGCCGTCGGACATCTCCTGCCGGATGAAGACATCGGCAAGCTCGTTGCCCTTGATGTAGTTCCTGAAATAGAAGACCTGACGACCATGATCGAACTGATTGAAAACGCCGACCTTGAGCAACGCCGGATTTACCCCGCGCCGCAGCGAGAACAGCACGTCGTGGAGATGCCCTGAGGTTAGCGGAACGACCCAACAGGTCAGCAAATAGCCGAGCGCCACCGCGGCGAACGCGACGGCAAAACCCGGCAACCGCGCAGCGAAGGTCGAGCGACCGCTCGAATAGATCACGATCAGGATCCCATCTGCTGCAAACCTGCCGTAGGACCAGACGATCGCGATCGCAACCAACGCCGGGAGAACATGGAAGAGGATCATCGGCCCAGTGCTGGCGAGCGCGGGCCACACCAAGCTGGTATAGAGCGCCTCTTCGCCCAGATGGCTGATCAGAGAGATCAGAATCACCGGCGCGACGACAGCCGCAACGGCGACGGCCGAAGCAAGCAAAATCTGCCGTGTCAGATATCTGTCAATGACCCCAACTAGCACGCTTCGCCCCTGGCAGCAGTTCCACTCCGGGGGGACGGTCCTTCCTAGGAATCGTTCCCACCACGGCCCCCAAAGCCGTATTGCCGGCGACTGTCTCTTACCGCCGACACTAGACATACGAAAATTATACTATCTTGGCGAGCATGTCATGAAAACGCCGCCGGCCATCCACATTTCGCGCCGCTCTTGCGGGCAGCGGCCGAATACGGTCAATGGTTCGCGGCAATGACGTCTTTGGACAATTTTCCACGTCCACAGCCATCCGACCCGCCGTGTGGACGCCCCGACCAACCGCCGACGGAACCGACCGACGCGGTACTGTCGTCACGAAGCGTAGGCTCACTGAGCAGCAATGCAGAAGCTCATCAATCTCGCGATTTTCATCGACGATCTTGGTGTCGGCGGGACCCAGAACTGGCTGACTCTCCTGGTGCCGGCGCTGGCCGCGCGCGGTTTCGCAGTGCGCGTCTACGGCATGCGTGCAATCGCGCATCCCGAAATCCTCGAACGTCTGGCGCCTTACGCCGAAGTTCAAATCATCGGCGAAGGCCGCCTGTGGGCAGGACCCGGACTGCTGCGCCTGGCGCAGGAGCTCCGAACCTGGCCGGCACAGGTCGTGCAGACGGCACTGCCGACCTCCGACATGATCGGCCGCTTGCTGGCATGGCTGACGGGGGTACCGGCGGTCTTTTCTACCATCCGTGGCCGGAACGTCGACAAACCAAGCTGGCAGAGGTGGCTCGATCGCCGCACCGCACACTTGGCCAGGGCGGTCGTCTTCAATGACCGCGAGGCGGTGCCGTTTGCGATCCGCCACGAGGGTATACGCGCAGGCCAGGTCGTCTACATTCCCAATGGCGTTTCGATCACGACGGCGCGCCGGCCACCCGGCGACGTGCGCAGGGAACTACAGACGTCCGCGGAAGCGACCGTGCTCGCGACCGTCGCCCGCCTCCATCCGTCCAAGGGACAACAATATCTGTTGCGCGCCTTCCGTCTCGTTCGCGAGCGCTACCCCGGCGCGGTTCTGTGGCTCGTCGGCGACGGTGAGTGTCGAGCAGCCTTGGAGCGCGAAGCTGACGAGCTCGGGATAACGACGTTCGTCCGCTTCGCGGGCACCCGGCGCGACGTGCGCGACATCCTCGATGCCGTCGATCTCTTCGCGCTTCCCTCGTTGTGGGAAGGCATGCCCAATGCACTGATGGAGGCCATGGCCGCGAGCCGGCCGGTGGTCGCTTCCGATGTCGACGCCATCCGCGAACTGGTGATCCACGGCAAGACCGGCTGGATGGTCAGACCGGGCGACGCCGACGCTCTTGCACGCTGCATGATGGATATCCTGGCGGATCCCGCCCGGGCAGCCGACATCGGCCAGGCAGGCTTGCGGCACGTTCGCGAGCATTTCTCACTGGATGGCATGGCGGATGCCTACGCGACATTGTATCGCGACGGCCTGAAGGACGCGGCACTGCGCGTGGGAGCCCCGTTGCGATGAAGATCGTTCATATCCTCGACAATCTCGATCGCGGCGGAGCTCAAACCATGCTGCGCAGCGTGGTGGCCGGCCTCACGGCGCGCGGCCACATCCAGCACATCATTTGCCTCAACGAGATATTCAACGAAGAGGTCGTCGCTGCCATGCGCGCCGCCGGAGCCAGCGTCGAGATCATCGGGCGGCCGCGCCTGTACGGCCTGATCGGTCTTTGGCACCTCGCCGCGGAATTGCGGCGGCGCCGGCCGGATCTCGTCCACACCGAACTCCCGTGGGGCGATCTGATCGGACGTACCGCCGCGCGCGTCGCCGGCATTGCCCCGATTGTCTCGACTGTGACCGCCCGCTACGCGGACAAACCGCGGCTGCAATTGTGGTTCGATCGCAAGACCGCGGCCTGGGCCGACCGCGTGGCCTTCCAGAGCGCCGAAATCGTTCCCTTCTCGCTCGCGCATGAAGGTGTCCGGCGCGACCAGGTTCAGGTCATTCCGAACGGGGTCGATGCGGACGACCGTGACCGTTCCGTTGCAGCATCCGCCCTGCGCCGGGACCATGGCGGCGGCGCCACCACCATCCTCGGCATGGTCGCACGGTTGCACCCACAGAAGGCCCACCCCGATCTCCTCGAGGCGTTCGCAAAGCTGGCGTGTTCGGACGTTCGCCTCTGGCTGGTTGGCGACGGACCCGATCGCGCGCAACTCATGGAGCAGGCGCGCGCGCTCGGCATCGCCGATCGCGTGGTCTTCGCCGGTGACCGCGGCGACGTTCGCGACTGGATCGCCGCGATGGATATCTTCGTTCATCCGACTTATTTCGAGGGCCTGCCGCTCGCAGTCCTCGAGGCCATGGCCATGGGCAAACCGGTGATTACCTCGCCGGTCGATGGGCTTCGCAGCCTGATCACCTCCGGCGTCGACGGCTGGCTGGTGCCGCCCGGCAATCCCGACGCGCTCGCCGAGCTCATCGGCCACGTCGTCGCCCATCCCGAGGAACGGGCCCGCGTTGCCGCGACGGGCGCGATCCGCGCGCTGTCGCAATACGGCTCGGATCGAGTGGTCGAAGCCTATGAAACGCTATTCAAGTCCGTGCTCGAGGCCCGGAGCGCGGGGAGCGGCGCCAACGGCCGTCGATGAACGCATCGATCGCCGCAAAGGCCGCATCGTTGCCGCAGAAATCTCCGCAACCGATCCGATCGCGATAGCTCTCCAGCCGCACCTCGAATTCGTGCAGGGTCCGCGACGAGAAAGTCGCCAGATCGGCACGCATGCCGTAACCGAGCCGCTCCAGATAGTACGCGTTGAGAAACTGCTCGAAGGCGCCACGGACCGGAATCGACAACACCGGCTTGCCGAGATGCAGCGCCTCGGAGATGAGCGTATGGCCACCGCCGCAGACGACGAAGGCGCAGGACGCCAGATCATCGAGAAACGATTGCTCGTCGAATGCCTTGAAGTCGACGCGACCCAGGCTGCAGCGCTCGCCCAGGCCGTAGACGCGGACAGGCCGGCCAAGCGTGGCGAGATGCTCGACGAAGGCCGGGAACGTCGGATAGCCCTGATAGGCGACGACGTGGTCACCCGTCGTCGGCCGGCGCGCAACGACGTCGCGCCGCAGCAGCGGCGGCAGTTGCCGAAGCCAGGGGCTCGCCGCCCGCGCGGGAACGTCGAAGAAATTGCAGACGAGGTACTGGTCGGCCGAACTGAACAGAAGCCGGACCGCCGCAGCCGTCGCTAACCGGCTCGACACCTGGCCCAGAGGGCATGTGATCCGTCCCATGGTGATGACATGTTGATTGTCGAGCGACAGGCAGGCCACTCCCATCCTGCGCGCCACCCGCGGCACGAAGAACTCGTAGTCGGTCATGGCAAAGTCCGGGACGAAGGCCTCGGCCGCCTGCTCGACCCGGCGGCGCCAATGTGCGCCATTGCTGAGTGTCGCCGCGGTACGCAGCAACGCCGCCGGAGCATCGACCCGATGCGAGCCCACGGGCGTAACCGGATTGGGACACTCGAATACCCGGAATTGGCCCCCGAGCAGGCGCGCCGCTTCTCCATGACAGACGAACAGGAAGTCGTGCTGGAAATAATGCTGAGCCAGGGTCAAGGCGCGGATCGCGTGCCCCCGGCCGGTCCCATGCACGCCATAGAGAATGCGCGCCATGACTTCAGACCGATGCGCCGGCAGGCGGGTGAAGCGGCGGCCAGCGCCGCGAAGGACAATTCACCATCGGCCGGTTCATTCCTTGTGCCGACAGTCCGCAGGACCGTCGCCTTGCCCTTCGACTCATCTTATGGTTGTTATTGGTTGCCGAACATTCTAACGAGCAAGGATCGTGTCGAGAAGAGCGTCCAGGCGCATCAGCGAGAACAGTTTGGTTACGGGCGGCGCCGGCTTCATCGGTTCGCATCTGTGCGAGCGACTGATTTCCGACGGCCATCAGGTCGTCTGCGTCGACAATTTCTTCACCGGCACACGCCGCAATATCGAGCCCCTTCTCGACGATAGGAATTTCGAGCTGCTTCGACACGACGTGACGTTTCCTCTCTATGTCGAGGTCGACAGCATCTACAACCTCGCCTGCCCCGCCTCGCCGGTCCATTACCAGCACGATCCCGTGCAGACGACCAAGACCAGCGTTCACGGCGCCATCAACATGCTAGGGCTGGCGAAACGGCTCAAGGCCATGATCCTTCAGGCGTCGACCTCGGAAGTCTACGGCGACCCGGAGAAGCACCCACAGACGGAGGACTATTGGGGCAACGTCAATCCGATCGGTCCGCGGTCCTGTTATGATGAAGGTAAGCGCTGCGCCGAGACGCTGTTCTTCGACTATTGGCGCCAGCACCGATTACAGATCAAGGTGGCCAGAATCTTCAATACCTACGGGCCTCGCATGCACCCCCACGACGGGCGCGTCGTCTCGAACTTCATCGTCCAGGCGCTGCTCGGCAAGCCGATCACCCTGTATGGCAACGGATCGCAGACGCGATCGTTCTGCTATGTCGACGACATGGTCGATGCGCTCGTCCGCCTCGCCGCGACACCCGACGATGTGACCGGACCGGTCAATCTCGGCAACCCCGCCGAGATCTCGATCCAGGAACTCGCCAGGACCATCATCGACTTGTGCAATTCGCGGTCTGCCATCGTATGCGGGAAGCGACCGGTGGATGATCCATGTCGGCGACGGCCCGACATTGCGTGCGCCGAAGCTGTCCTGTCGTGGCAGCCGAGGATTGGCCTTACCGAAGGCCTGACCAGGACCATCGCCTATTTCGACCGGCTCCTCTCCGAGGATGCTGTCCGCCGATCCCTGCTGGACGACCCGGATTGAGGTGACGGGCCTCGGTGTGGATCGGTCGACGGAATCTCGCTCGCCAGCGTCTGATGCCTGCGCGAGAAGTGGCAAGACGGGCTGGGCGGAGCACAGACTCTCGCTCAGGTCCAAGTAAATTGGCTGCCAGAAACAAGCGGGCATCATGAGATTGCAGGGCAATCTTTTCGCAGCAACCGCCTTCGGAGGGCCAGACTCCTGGCACGCCTGAGAGTTTCAGAACAACAAAATCGCGAAGAAATCTGGCTGGGGCGGGAGGGATCGAACCTCCGAATGGCGGAATCAAAATCCGCTGCCTTACCGCTTGGCTACGC